>CAZHIO010000103.1:0-4463 GCA_964532615.1 uncultured Planctomycetia bacterium | reverse complement strand
CTGTAGAGATAACAGATATGGCTGACCGGCTGATCAGCATTGTCGAAGGCGCCGATAAGAATAGTTTTCCTCAGGACACGATCAAGGAAGCGGCATATTTAAAGACGAGCAGGGTGAGCGTCGAGGTTGATTCTATAATAGCATCTATAATCGCTCTCGCAAAGAGCGCAAAATATAAAGATGATAAATTAGTTATAGGCATAGAAACAGGATGGATCCAGGGCCTTCGCGATCCCGGGGGCCTGGAATCGGCTATCTTTTCGCTTGTAAAAGAGATCAAAACCCTTGACGCCAGACTTAAATCTCTCGGTCTCGATAATATCATAATAGTGAGTAAGGATCGCGCCGAACTTGCTGATGAGCTTGCCAGAACCATAGAAACTTCTCATGTAAGTCTCAGCAATGTGGTAGTTCTCGCTTCTCAGGAGACGATCGGCCTGCCGGAGTTTGACAGATTTAAAAGCGCTCCGGATCAGAAGAGAGCTTTCTTTGCAGCTATCGATACATCTGAAATGCAAGGATACTATCTCGAACATGCGGATTCTACTATGCAGATCGACGTGAAGCTGGTGGAGATGCTCTCTATTGCTCTCGAACTGGCTGTAGGCAAGGAGCCGCCGATGCTTCCTTATGTGATATCGTACGATAAGACTTTACGAATAGTGGTATTCTTACCAAAGGCTCAGCCTCTGGATTATGACGAGCTCAATAACAAGTATAACAGGCAGAAAGAAGCCCTCCGAGCAGCCTAAAATAATCAGCTTCGCTCCTCTCAGTGTAGACCCACACTTATACATAACAAAGTTTAAATTATATATATAAATACTAATAACATTGGTAAATAACTTGACAATACATAGTTTATAGTGTATCCTTTGAACTGATGGATAATATATTAGCGGCGCTGGAAAAAGTTTTGAAAGTCTTATCAGGCAAGATAGATGGGTTCTATCTTGCCGGTGGTACGCCGCTGGCCATATATTATTTCCATCATAGAGAATCGTATGATCTGGATTTTTTTACAGATAGTTATTCCGTTACGAAAGCCGAAAAGATAATTTCTATATTGGATGAAGCGTTAAAAGTCGATCCGAAATTGGCGGAAGAACAAAACAAAGCTGACAATGCGCGTTATCGGATCTATCGGATCACAATTGACGGCACTCCGCTGAAGATCGATTTTATTGAAGATGTCTTCAAATTGCTTAAACCGCTCAGGAATATAGACGGCATGCCTGCGTTAAGCATCGAAGATATCTATATACGGAAAATATACGCCGCTTGCGGCGTTATTGAAAAAAAAGATGCAACCGGAAGGCAGGTCTTTAAAGGCGGAAGGCAGGAGGCGAAAGATTATTTCGATCTCTATTTTTTGTCAACCACATTTATGCCGCTATCCGAATTTGCGGCAAATTATTGCAGCCAGACGCAAAAAGAGAGCATAGTGGTTTGGTTCAAAACATATAACAGGCTGGAAACTAAGTCAGGGCTTGCCGATATAGTGACTAACAAGAAGATAGATTTCTATGATACCGAACGTCATTTTAAGAATGAAATAGAAGAGCTTATAAGAAAGTTATAAATGTATGGATAATAGCGCGATATTTTGGGATAAGAATTACGATCAGGATCGGGTAAAGAGGATCCTTAGCGACGAGAAAGATCCTAAATTTATCGCTCTTGCCGCAACTCTCTTTTCGCGATTCAACGAGCCGAATGAAGTATTCAGATCATACATAAATAAGATTGCATTCTGCAATAATTGGCGTAAGATAAAAAAAGAGATGCGCAAGAACAAGTGGAGCGATGCGAGGATCGTTTTTTGGGATGAAGTATATAAGGTGGCATTACAGGATGTAGATAAGAAAGCGCTTAATATATCGAGGAAGAGAGAGACCGATATCGATCCGGATATAAAGGAGATAGGGGATAAGATAAGGATTGCCAGGAAAAAGCGCGGATGGACACAGGCTGAACTTGCCGGGAGATCTAAATTATCGCAGCAGACGATATCTTTTGTCGAAAAGGGATACACCAATATATCGGTGAAGACGCTAAAGCGGATTACAGACACGCTGGGGCTTAGATTTGTCGTGGATGTCCCGGAGCAAAATAATAGTTCCATTCAGACTTACTCGGTGTAGTGCGGTGAAGATGGGGATACCCATTTTATTTTAGCCAAAGGAGGTCAAAGTGGGCGCAGGCAGAGACGAGATAAACGCCAAGGTGGAAGTAGAGAGCAAATTCGTCAAGGATATGGTCGCAAGAATGCAGAGCGTGATCGTCGGGCAGATGTATCTTATCGAGCGCCTACTCGTCGGGCTGCTGGCGAACGGCCATCTGCTGGTGGAGAGCGTGGCGGGGCTTGCCAAAACACTCTCCATTAAGACGTTATCAGATTCCATAAGGACAAAATTCCAGAGGATACAGTTCGCGCCGGACCTTCTGCCGTCGGATCTTATAGGCACCCTCATCTATAACGCCAAGGAGGGCGCATTCACCACCAAGAAGGGGCCCATATTTGCCAATATCGTTCTTGCCGACGAAATAAACAGAGCTCCCGCGAAAGTTCAGGCCGCTCTGCTTGAGGCCATGCAGGAGAGGCAGGTCACGATCGGCGAGAACACTTTTAAGCTCAACGACCCTTTCCTTGTAATGGCTACCCAGAACCCGGTAGAGCAGGAGGGGACATATCCGCTGCCGGAAGCGCAGCTCGACCGTTTCATGCTGAAAGTCAGCATCTCTTATCCCGAGCCTGTAGATGAGATGGAGATCATAAACAGGATGGCGCATACCGAGAAGCTCGCGGCGGTAGAGCCGGTTACCGGGCCGGAGGATATCATACGCGCGCGGGGGCTCGTGAACCAGATATACATCGACGATAAATTAAAACAGTATATAGTCAATATCGTATTCTCTACCAGATTCCCTGAGAAATACGGCCTGCCGGAATTAAAGAACCTGATAGAGCTCGGCGCCTCTCCGAGAGCTACGATCAATCTCATACTCGCGTCGAAGGCGCACGCGTTTATACGCGGCAGAGGATATGTCACCCCCGAAGATATACGCGCGATAGGCCTCGACGTCCTGCGGCACAGGATCATACCGAGCTACGAGGCCGAGGCGGAGGAGAAGACGTCCGAGGATATAGTAAAGGCCATCTTCAATAAGATCCAGATACCTTAGGCGCTTGATGATACCCGTCGAGATCCTGCAGAAGATAAAACGTATTCACATAACGGCCACGCGCTTAGCAAGCGACATATTTGCCGGAGAATACAAGAGCGTATTTAAAGGCCGCGGCCTGGAGTTTCACCAGGTCCGCGAGTACGCGGTGGGCGACGAGATACGGTTCATCGACTGGAACGTTACGGCGCGCACCGACAAGGCCTACATAAAAGAGTACATCGAGGAGCGCGAGCTCACGATCATGATACTGCTCGACGCCTCCCGATCCAACTGTTTCGGAAGCGTGGAACGCCTTAAGAAGGAGATCGCGGCTGAAGTCGCGTCGGTCCTGGCGGCGTCGGCCAATAAGAACAACGATAGAGTGGGTTTAGTAATATTCACCGACAGGATCGAAAAGTTCATCCCTCCCAGAAAAGGCCATCACCATATTCTGCGCATCATAAGAGAGATACTCTACCACGAAAGCATAGGAAAGAAGACCGACATTCCGCTCTGCCTCGAATACCTCGATAAAGTGACCACCAGGAGCACGGTTTCGTTTCTCATATCGGATTTTTACGCATCCGGCATAGAGAAGCCTCTCTCGATAGCCAACAAACGCCACGATATTATAGGGATCAGGATAACCGATCCGAGAGATCTGGAGATGCCGAATGCGGGAGTGGTGTCTCTAAGGGACGCGGAGAGCGGAGAGACGCGTCTTTTAGATACGTCAAGCGCTCAGGTGAGAGAAGGATATAATCGTGACGCAAAGCGGCGTTTCGACGAATCCATGAAGATGTTTCGGTCCCTGAAGATAGACACCGTAGATATATTCACTCCGGTACCTTACACGGAAGCGCTCGAAAAATTCTTCAGGAACAGGGTACAGAAGAGAAGATTGAGGGGCTGAACGGCATGGCGAATAGAGTTTATCTGGCTTTTGGGTTAATTGCGGCAGCTCTTATCCTGTCGCTCGGGCTCTATTACGGTTTATATGGCGAGGATATAAGCGCGTCGGCATATCCGCATAAGATCTCTTTCGGCGAAAGGGCTCTCTTTAAGTTGACCGCCCGGGGACCTTCGGACGCCGAGATAAATATCACCGACGGTAAGGGCGTACTGGATGGTTTCGTCCGGCTCAAAGAAGGTTCTTCTGAGAGCGTATTCTTATGGAGAAGAAGAAAGGATATGTGGTGGTTATTCACATCCGAAATCACAGGCGGCCGTCAGATACCGCCTGTCGCTGTAAAATTTATCTATCCGGAAAGCCCTGAGCGCAGTATTAATACGAG
>CAZHIO010000102.1:0-4471 GCA_964532615.1 uncultured Planctomycetia bacterium | reverse complement strand
CTCACTACGTCTATTATCATAAGCGTATTTCTAAGTATAATCCTGTATCTGCGGAATAGATAATAGTTACTCTTAGGGATACCCAAACCTCGCTCGGCGCTCGCAAGCTTCGCCTCCCATTACCGATAAAATTTGTCCTACGAAGCTCTCCTGTAATCTAAGCGTCTTAAGAGTAAAGTAGGACTTGTCCTACGAAGCTCTCCTGTAATCTAAGCGTCTTAAGAGCGAAGTAGGATGGTGCGGAAGAAAGGATTAAAAACATCACAATTCACGCATCTCCTCACACCTCATAGTAATATACCATAAATACACCGTTTCGTAATAAGTTACATATCTAATGTCAAGCCAAATAACCCTCCCATCGAATTAAGAGGGTTGGCTAAGCATAAATTATATGTATCAAATAATCGTTCGTTTGTTTGAATGAGGATAAAAACATCAAAAAAACGGAATGAGCCGATTGCGGCATCGTGCGGGCGCGATATCCGATGGCTTGTCAAGTCAAAAGGCAGATAAATTAGGAATCAAATAGGCAGAAAAAAAATGGTAAAGGCTATTGACAAAGATTTGGGAAGTGGTATAATTTCAATGGTCTTAAAGATTATGATATATATAAAGTTTATTTGATCCCCGCTTGATTCCTGCAAAGGTTCAGGCGGGGTTATTATTTATGGGGGTAAAATTATGAATGAGCCTATTAAGAAAAGAACGGCTGTCTTTGTAGATGGGCAAAACTTATTTCGATCTGTAAAGGACGCTTTCGGGTATAGCCATCCTAATTACGACGTTAAGAAACTAGCAGAAAAAATATGCTTAGATCATGGCTGGGACGTGGAGCAGATATATTTCTATACGGGAGTTCCCGATATTCAAGATAATGCCTTCTGGAATACTTTTTGGGTTAATAAGTTAGCGGCAATGGGGCAGGTTGGAATAAAGATATTTTCTCGCTCTTTGCGCTATCATAACGAGACTATTAAGCTACCGAATGGAAATACATATACCCATCTTTCAGGGAGAGAAAAGGGAATAGATATTCGCATAGCGCTTGATATAATTCGTTTTGCGCATAAGAAATTATACGATGTTGCTCTCGTTTTTAGTCAAGATCAAGATTTGAGCGAAGTCGCCGATGAAATTAGGGTGATAGCTACCGAACAAAACCGCTGGATAAAAATAGCGTCCGCTTTCCCTATAAGCCCCACTTATTCAAATGCGAGAGGAGTCAATAAGACGGAATGGATTAAAATAAGTCGGCAAATATATGATACTTGCTTAGATCCCCGCGACTATAGAGCAGCGCATTCTAAACCCATCGCATAAGCCTTAGCGCTTGTTGTAGCCCGTTATGAGTGCTATAATAGCGTTTATATTCGGGGCGATCAAATGACCATAAATTTCAATACATTATCGGACCATTTTACGCAGTGCCAGCCTAAGACTGGCATTTTTTGTCTTTAGGAGAGCAGCCAATTAAATGAAAAACATTTTTATTCTATATATACCAAAAGGCAACCATGAGGCTTTAGTTCACTACGAAGATACAATTAAAAAGAAGGTTTCTCCCGAGCGAATAAGCCGCCACGTAGATTCTAACCTTCAGCATAAGCTCGTGAGCATATTTGGCAATAAGAATATAGCGGTCTGGGGATCGAGAGATTCACTGTCTAATAGATCGCGTTTTCAAAAGATGCGGCCCGGGGATGATATTCTTATAGTTGAAGGGGAGACTATAAAGCTCTTAGGGAAGATAGCCTCGACCACAATAAATCCAAGCCTATCGCAAGAACTCTGGAAGAATATTAAGGGTGGTAGGTCCGATGGATGGGATCTTATATATTTTATCGCTAATCCGCTGGAAATCGAATTACCATTCACTGAATTCAAGAATCTTTTCGGATATGCAATTAACTGGGG
This sequence comes from uncultured Planctomycetia bacterium, assembly GCA_964532615.1. Classification (GTDB taxonomy): domain Bacteria; phylum Omnitrophota; class Gorgyraeia; order 2-01-FULL-45-10; family 2-01-FULL-45-10; genus CAIMPC01. The sequence continues at coordinate 2,554 of CAZHIO010000102.1, read as the reverse complement.
CCTTCGTGGGTTTACGAGTATTTCCGAAAATAAATTAACGGAATTTTATTCGAGGTATGATGACCTGTATTCGATATTACAACGGATAAAGAGTGGTGAGAGCATTGAGGAAAAGAAGAGCGGAGATAGTGAGAAAGACAAGCTACCGACGAAGATCACTTTAACAAAAGATGATGTCGATGATATATTGGATGACAAGACGCTTAGCGACCATATAGTAATGCAGTGGAAATTAATACGCCTTGGGATGAAGTCCGGCTCACATGTTTGGATTCCTAAGAATGATCAGTCGAAAATAACGTCCTCATATGGCTTTAAAGAGTTTGAAGCTGAATTTACCGCCGGCATAGATACTCCCGCGAGATATGTAGAAAATATAGATGTGGTTTGGAAAGAAGAATTTAGGATAGATGCTGCTTTTGAAGTAGAGAATACGACGTCGATCTATTCCGGTTTGCTTAGATTCTCAGATCTAAAGCTGATAGCCCCAAATAGCAATTACCCGCTATTTATCGTAGCTCCGGTAGCCAAACGCAATCGTGTGGCAGAGCAGGTGAAGCGCCCGACATTTAAAACTTTTCATTTCGAAAAGAAAGTGCGGTATCTTTCTTATGAAGCACTGGACGAAGTCGACAAATTCTTCGAAAACTCTTCTAGCGGCTTGAATGTGGATTTGCTGATCGGCAAGTCGGAGATGATTAGATAGTAGGAATCGACAAAATTCAGAGGACACAATACGTAATTATAAGAAATAAGTATGATGTCCACAGTATTCTGATGTCCCCAGTATTTTTTACGAGCACGGCAAGGCATGGTAATAGTTGTGCCCACAGGCGATCCAGATGACCCGACACGACATCCGAGATTTTATGACCCAACTTACGACTATTTGAAAGACGTTGGTTTTAATGAGCTTTAATGAAAAGTGGTAAACGTATTAATAATATTAAAATTTTACGTCTAGCGTTATCATTGACCCAAACAAACGACCGATTGTTTAGCTATAGTAAATTATAGGGAAGAAGGGCGTGTTTTTCAGGGGGAGGATTATTTGACCCTGATTAGATAAAGCAATCTTAGTTGATGCTACATTTAATAAAGTGCTGAAATATAGGAGTGGAATAGATGGATACATTCAAAGAGGTGGCCTATGTCAGTTAATCCCAAATTCACTATTACCCCAAAGATCAACAAGGCGCTTGTGGAAATTGAGCGAGTGCGTGGGTTTCTGGATGCTGTAAAGCTCAAGGACGATTGGATCGTCGACATGCAGAAAAAGGCGCTAATCCTTGAGTCGCACCATTCAACACATATTGAAGGCACGGCCCTAAGCCTTGACCAGGCCAAGAGCATCTTGGAAGGCAAAAAGATTAAAGGTGTTAATCGTGATGATGAACGAGAGCTTTTGAATTACAAGAAGGCGATGGATTTTATTTCGAAGTATCTTGGCAAGAATGATCCTGTTTCGGAAAGCATTGTCCGGGAGCTTCACAAGATTCTTGTTAAAGGCGTTCGCGGAGAGAACGCAGACCCAGGCAATTATCGTAAGATTCAGAATTATGTTGTTAATTCCCGCACGCATAAGGTTATTTATACTCCGCCTGCACCCTTAGAGGTTCCGCATCTTATGCGAGAGTTTACGGAGTGGATTAATAAGGCTGAGGATATATCACCTATTCTTATTGCTGGCATTGCTCAATTTCAATTTGTGCATATCCATCCGTTTATTGATGGCAACGGTAGGAACGCTCGGCTACTTTCAACGCTTATCTTATACAAGACCGGCTATGACTTTAAGCGCCTCTTTACTATTTCGGAGTATTACGACAAAGATCGTCCAAACTATTATAAGGCTATCCAGACCGTTCGTAATAATAACATGGATATGACCACATGGCTTGAGTATTTTGTTGATGGCCTTCGTTCTCAGATGACCGAGATTCAAGCTAAAGGTGAGCAGTTAATTAAGCAAGATAGCCAGCTTCAAAAGATTAAGAAAATTGGGCTGAATAAGCGGCAAGAAAAAGCAGTTAAGCATCTTATTATCAAAGGCACGCTTAGTGTAAATGAATACCAGCCTGTAGCCTCTTGTATTAGGCGCACGGCTCAGAGGGATCTGGAGGAATTGGTCGAGAAAAAGATAATCAAGATAGTGGCTAAAAGCCCGACCGACCCTACCAAGCACTATGTTTTACTGTGACACACTACTGTGACATGCTGTGACATTTTACTGTGACACGTTTACGGTGTAATATATGAATCATGTGGTCTATTCTAAAAAATTTATTCAGGAAACCATCAAAGTTTGGCAGCCTTATAGTGAAACAATGCTTTCAGAGTAAGATGCTATAGAGATCGTGGAAAATATGGCATATCATTTAACTGATAAAGAATTGTTAAATCATTTAAGAATACAGCTAGATTTTTTGTTAGCAGATCTTACGGAGTATGAAAAAGGCAAGCCGCACTTTGCCACTAAGATTGCCTCAACTTTAAGAACCATATTTCACAATACAAATACCTCTAAGGCAGTCCTACCAGATTTATTAGAAAG
>CAZHIO010000101.1:0-4474 GCA_964532615.1 uncultured Planctomycetia bacterium | reverse complement strand
TGAGAGCGTTCTACCGTCGGCCCCACTTGTTCTTCACGGGCTATTCTTCTCTCTCTGATACCGGTTCTGGATACTATCCATTCATCGGAAGTATCCACTATCTTCTCTAAGTCTTTATTAGTCAGGATCTTCTCGGGCAGATACTTTCCAAGTCCGAGCACTCCGACTCTCTTTGGCTCACACATTCTATCGGGCCTCCAGCTCTTCGATAATATGCTTATTTACATCTTGCGCCTTGAATTCAGCCGCTACGCGAATGGCGTTCTTAATGGCCTTAGGAGTCGACGAACCATGGCTTATTATGCAGGTCCCGTCTATTCCTAAAAGAGGGGCGCCGCCGTACTCGGCGTAGTCCATCTTCTTCTTAAGCGCCTTAAAAGCGGTACTTATGAGGACGGCGCCGATCATGGCTAACGCATTCGCCTTGATCTCTTTCTTGATGAGCTTTACAAGCGTGTCTATGACGCTCTCCGAAACCTTAAGTATTACGTTCCCCACAAATCCGTCGCATATTATTATATCCGCGGTGCCTACATAAATATCGCGGCCCTCGATATTGCCTATGAAGTTCAGCTTTGACTCCGTAAGCATCGTATGCGCCTCTTTAATGAACTCGGTCCCCTTAGTCTCTTCTTCTCCGACATTCAGAAGGCCTATCTTAGGGTTAGGTTTATGCAGTATATAGCGGCAATAGGCATCGGCCATCACGCCGTATTGAAAAAGATGCAGAGCTTTGGGATCGATATTAGCCCCGACATCGATCATCACCGAGACTCCTGTCATCGTGGGTATCGCTATAGCTATGCCCGGCCTCTCAATACCGGGCAGCATCCTGAGCGACAGAGTAGCGGCGCAGACAACCGCCCCGGTATTACCGGCGCTCACAAAACCGTCCGCTTCGTCCCGTTTCAGTATTTCGAGGCCCACAACAATGGAAGATTTACGCTTCCGTCTGACGGAAAGCGCTGCAGGCTCATGCATCTCGATCCTATCCTCTGCATGCACCACAGATATCTTCCCATTCGACGAGCCGTGCTTATCGAGCTCTCTTTTTATGGTGGTCTCGTCTCCTACGAGTATGATATCGTGGCCGTACTCTTTTGCGGCCTGCAGAGCTCCTTCAACCTCGACCGAAGTCCCTACTTCGGTACCCATCGCGTCGACTACGATCTTCACCTGTCCGTACCTCCGCTATTAAAGTTGATCGCCTACTATTTCCTCTTCTCTTCAACCGTCTCGATCACCAGCACCGGTTTCCCTTTGTAATACCCGCAGAATGGGCAGACCCTATGGGAAGCTCTGCTCTTTTTACAGTTCGAGCAGATCGAAAGGTTCGAAGCGTACATCTTACTGTTGGCGCTTCTACGCTTGTCGCGCCTGGCTTTAGAATGTTTACGTTTTGGATTAGGCATCTCTACATGCTCCTTTTTATTATGTTATACGTATCCCCGGCTATCAAAAGCTCTTCATTCGTAGGGATCACTAAAAATTTTACCTTCTTTGATACTGTATTACTGATATCTTTCCGTATCCTCTTGGCTATCCAAGGATTATTCTCGCCTATACCTGCGGTTAAGACTACAGCGTCTAAGCCATTCATCGCCGCCTGATATGCGCCGATATACTTTTCGATCCTGTAGATGAATATCTCCAGCGCCATCTTAGCTCTTTTACCGGGTCCATCCGCGCGCTTCGCGGCTTTCACTATGTCGCGCATATCGTTACTGATCCCGGATATGCCTATCAGGCCGCTCTCCTTATTCAGAATAGAGCTTATGCGGTCTGGTGACAGCCTCTCTTTCTCCATAAGATAAAATACAACAGCGGGATCCAGGTCTCCGGATCTCGTTCCCATTAAAAGGCCTTCCAGAGGAGTAAAGCCCATAGTCGTATCTATGGATATTCCATTTTTAACGGCCGCCATACTGCAGCCGTTACCGAGATGACAGGTCACGAGCTTTAGGCTCCCGAGCGGCCTCTTTAGCGCTTTGGCCGCCTGCTCTGCTACGAAGCGATGACTGGTCCCGTGAAATCCATACTTTCTGATGCCGTACTTTTTATAAAATCTGAACGGCAGCCCATAAAGAAAAGCCTTGGGCGGCATAGTCTGGTGAAAAGAAGTATCAAATACCGCTACCTGCTGAATCCCCTTCAGTATCTTTGAACAGGCTTTTATCCCCAATAGCGCCGGGGGATTATGAAGCGGCGCGATTTCGCTATACTTCTCTATGGATCTTATAACTCTGGGCGTGATCCTGATGGAGTTCTTAAATTCTTCGCCCCCGTGCACCACCCTGTGCCCTATGCCGCTTATGGAGTCTTTGCTCTTTATGACGCCGTGTTTGGCGTCCGTAAGAGCGTCTATTATCACTTTTATCGCGACATAGTGATCCGGGCAGACAACGTTTTTATGAAAAGTCTTTCCATGATTCTGATATCGCAGATTGGCTCCGGAACTGCCGATCCTCTCTACCATACCGCGGGCAAGACAACGCATCTTCTTAACGTCAAAGAGCTGATACTTGGCGGACGAGCTTCCGCAATTTACGACTAAAATTAACATTAAGCCCTTACCGCCGTTACAGCCACAGCGTCGATAATATCATCGACATTGCAGCCTCTGGAGAGATCGCTGCAGGGCTTGGTAAATCCCATAAGGAGCGGGCCGACGGCCCTGGCATTTGCGAGCCGCTGGGTAAGCTTATAAGATATATTGCCTGAATTCAGGTCCGGGAATATCAATACATTGGCCCGCCCGGCAACGTCGCTGGCGGGACATTTTATCTTCGCCACTTCCGGCACGAGCGCGCTGTCGACCTGAAACTCTCCGTCGATCAATAGATTCGGGGCTATCTCTTTGGCTTTGGCTATCGCGTCTTTAATACTATCTACGAGGGGCCCTTCGGCGCTGCCTTTCGATGAATAACTCAAAAATGCCACCTTGGGAGTCTTGCCCACGAGCTGTTCGAACAATCTGGCCGAAAGCACACCGATGCCGGCAAGCTGCCTGGCGTTGGGCTCGGGGTTCACTCCGCAATCGGCAAATATGAAAACGCCTTTCTCTCCATACGGCGAATTCGGGACCTCCATAAGAAAAGCGCCCGCGGCTACCGTTATCTCTCTGTCTATCTTTAAACATCTAAGCGCCGAGCGCACAGTATCGGCTGTCGTATGATTCGCTCCAGCGACGAAACCGTCGGCAAGATCGCGCCGTACCAGCATAGCGCCGAAGACTATCCAGTCTTCTCTGACAGTTTTAGCGGCTTCTTCGATCGTCATTCCCTTGGTCTTGCGCATCTCATAATACTCATTCGCGATAGAATCGATCTCCTTATAATTTACAGGATCTATGATCTCTAAATCCCGGAGATTTTTTGAATTTATCCCGGCCTTTACGTCATCTTTACCTATCAATATTATCTTCGCGATCCTGTTATCCAGTATATATTCGAGCGCTTTAAGCGTTCTCGGATCGTCGCTCTCCGGAAGGACTATCTTCTTCGGATTACTTGCCGCCTTCTTTCTTATCTCTTCGATTATGCTCAAAACAGACCCCTATATTTTTAATTTTTTCTTAAGCGCCTTAACGCAGATCTTCGGAATAAAATTTTTCAGGTCCGCCCCGAAAGCCCCCGCCTCTTTTATCAGCTTGCTCGATACGTACGAATACTCTTCGTGAGGCATCATAAATATCGTTTCGATATCGCCCGCGAGCTTTCTGTTGGTGAGCGCCATCTGGAATTCGTATTCGAAATCGGTCAGCATCCTGAGCCCCCTGATCATGACATTGGACCCCTGCTTCTTGACGTACTTAACCACTAAGCCGTCAAAATCATCGATCACCACATTCTTCATGCTCTTCACGACGCTCTCGAGCATCTCGACGCGTTCCTGAACGCTGAATAGCGTTCCCTTGGGCTTATTATGGGCTACCGCGACTATTACCTTATCGAATATCCTGGAGGCTCGTTTTATGAGGTCAATATGACCGTAGGTTATCGGATCGAAGGTCCCCGGGTAAACCGCTATCTTGGTCTTTATCATATGCTCTTTTGAAGATCGTTACAACAGTGTCCCCGTATCTTCTCTCATGATCACATACGAGGGTCTTGAATCCTGTTGGCAGAATGTCTTTCTTAAAATGTTCTATCAATAATAAACCGACGGGCGATAATATATCATAAGAGTCTAAATTTATCAAGCACTTTTTGGCCAACTCCTTGTAATAAGGCGGGTCCATAAATATGATATCGTACTTACGGCCGTTTAATATCGGCTTTGAGCCGACATTGACCGCATCGTGCCTTATAATATTATAGAAGGAGCTCTCCACTCCGAGTGTATCCAGATTCGAGGCTATAGTCTTGACGCATCTGAAGTTATTATCTACAAAAGTCACGTGTTTAGCTCCCCTGGAGAGAGCTTCAATGCCGAAAGCGCCTGTACCGGCAAACAGGTCCAGGATATATCTTTC
>CAZHIO010000100.1:0-4481 GCA_964532615.1 uncultured Planctomycetia bacterium | reverse complement strand
TAAAAGTATAGATCAGGCTGAACGAAATGAAGAAAAATATGAACATATTCATCACGATGTCCGTCATCGCGACGGATTCGAGAGATATTAGATAATCTTTACTGCCCTTGATCTTTATCATGCATTAATTTTATTCATAGAGATAGCCTCAACGAGCTGCATCGATGAGTCGCTCAGCTCATAGGAGATATATTTTATTCTCGATATTATGAAGTTGCATATAAGGTAGAACGGCACCGCTATGATCAGCCCGGCCGCCGTAGTTATCATTGCTTCATATATGCCGGCCGCAAGCTGAGAAACGGTTATGCTGGAGCCGGCCGCCTCCCAGCTCATGAACGCTCTTATCAGCCCTGTGATCGTCCCCAAAAACCCGAGAAGCGGCTCTATGCCTATTATCGATATAAGCCCGCCTATATATTTTTCCAGGTTCTTTATCTGAGTATTCCCGACCCGCTCCAGGATCTTCTCTATCTCATGAGAGGGCAGATCCCGTTTTTCGATACCGGCTTTCAAAGTGACTGCTAACGGATACCTCAGGTTTTTATTGCATAACCCTATGGCCTCATCGTAGCGTTTGCCGCGGATTTTAGCTATAACGCTATCCGTAAACTTATCCGCGTCTATTCTGACGCTGTACAGCTGCCACAGTTTATCTATTATTATCGCGAGGCCGAGTATGGAACCGAATATTATCGGTATCATAACAGGGCCGCCTTTAATTATCCAGATCATATCAATTCCTTATTTTGTTTTAGTTTTTAAGAGTAGAAATACCGGATCGCGTCTACTATCCCTTTGCGCATCATCATAACGGCTATAGCGGCAAGTAATAGATGCGCTATCTTTGAAATGGCTTTGGAGCCTGCCTTGCCGAGGACATTCGATATAGCGTCCGCATATGTGAATACAACCCATACTATAACCAGATTAGCCACAAAAGACGATACTGTGAAGAGCAGGCCGTATGAATCCAGCATGATGACCATCGTTGTAAGCACTGCGGGTCCGGTGATAAGCGGAGTTCCGATAGGGACCGCGCCCATAGTATCTGTTTCCAGCCTCTGCCCCTTCCCGTAACGAAGAAGATCGCGAAGCGCGATAGTCAGAAGAACCAATCCGCCGGCGATCTTAAAGTCAAATACCATGACCCCCAGCAGCTTAAATATCCATTTTCCCAAAAAAAGGAACGAGATGCCTATCGCGAATGCGGTCGCTATGGACTGGCTGATTATCTTTCGCCTATCTTTCGATTTAAGATGAGACGTAAAACCGATATACATCGGCAATATGCCAAGGGCGTCCATGGCTACGAATATAGGTATAAAAGAGAGTAGAAACAGTTTCAAGCTGATGATCCCTTATATTATTATTAGGGTGTATTATATCATATAAGCCCGAGAAGGGAGAAGCTAAAATGCACACTAAATATTATACCTAAAGTAAGGACATATACTCATTTTTGCCCGCAAAACAATAAGGCCGAGCTCATGAGCCCAGCCTTATCTGATTACAAATTTTCCCCGGGTGGTACTATATGCCGAGTTTGGTCTTAATGATCTTTTCGGCCTCCAGCCAATCCTGCATCGCATGGCCGGTCCTGCGTCCCCTCTTCTCGTAAAGCTCGTAGGATTTTTTCGCGATTAACGCGTTTATATCGGTCTTGGTCTTCATCCTACCTGAAGATTTCGCGATCTTAAAAGTTGATTTTGCCATTACAGCCCCCTTTTTTTCGAATCTAAAATATTATACCTATCCCGAGCATCTCATGCAATAGAAATTTTCAGAAAATCCGGAACGGGCTTTTTCAGTATCTTGTATATGTTCTTCAGATGAGTCCGGTATAGGATGTCGAACGGATTTTCATTTCCGGTATGCGCGTTACCCGCATACCACCAGTTCCAGTCGCTTCCTTCGGCGATATAAAGCTCTCTCCATGCGGCTACTATGCCGGCGCCGTCGGAATCCGCGTCCTTGTGCGAGGCTTCCGTAAACTTTACCAGGTCCCTCCTTACCTTCGCCAGATAATCCCACGCCATATTATCCTGCTCTTGCCCTATCCATATATCGAAGTTATGCTTTATCCATGATCCGGGGAATATACGGCGTATGGTATGCCTCGGACTCTCCCGCTCGAGAAATCCGCTGACTGTGGTAGACCCGATCAGATCCTGTTTATCGAGGTTGTCGTACAGAGTTTCAAAGAAGAGACTGCCGTTGTCATCAAAATATTCCCACGCATTTTCACCGTCCATGATTATGGTCAATAGACCCTTATCCGCGGCATGACGCATACCACTGCCTATGTTATTGAGATTACTTATCAGATCCCGGGCGGCATCTTCCTGGTGCCATGAATTATAGCTGAAGCTTATCTTGTCGGATAAGTTTTTATCCCTGAATATCATAGCGATACTGCCGGCATCCGACTTGTAATTATACGGGTGATATATGATGTTCCGGTCAAACTCTGTTCGACCTTTATACTTCCTGTCATACATCGATAAGCTCTTAAATAAAATATCCTCATCTGTAGCCACCCATTCCATGCCCTTACCGATAAGTATATCGAGCGTCTGGTCCGATACACTGCCTTCCGATGGCCATACGCCCTTAGGGCGTAAACCAAATTCTTCTTCGTGATATCTTATCGCCTCCTCCATGTGCCACGCGGCGTCTTCAGGATGCGAAAACTTTTTTGGCATCGGCGAATCCGGCAGCGAGACCTTCGCTATCGATGTATCGCATACCAGCGGCAGTATCGGATGGTAAAAAGGCGTCGTCGTTATCTCTATGCGGCCCTCATCCTGCAGTTTTCTGTATAAAGGCAGGATCTGACCCATGATCTCTTTCTGCTTTAATATCACATACTCTTTATCGCCTTCCGTATAATCCCTGCTCTTTATTATCAGATCATTAAGATGCGTGTCATCGTCTATAGAGATCGAATGGAACCATGCCATATTAAATAGGACCTGGAGATCCAGAAAATCCTGTTTCGAGAATGACTTGAGGGCTCTCTTTAAATTTACTCCGTAGAGAGGTGCGGTGCCTCTCTTTATACTGAGCTCCATATACCTGGGATTGGGCTCGATGAATTGCTTGAAGTTGACCTTAAAGAAGTGGCGCAGTATCTCCGACTTATCTTTAAACGAAAGTAGACTGGCCTTCTTTACAGTAAGATCCTGATACGTATCAGAAACGTCATTCTGAACATAGTCGTTTATCTGCTCTATAAGGGAAGGTACGAGATTAAACGTGACCCTGATATTGTCAAAACTCTCAACTAATGCGGCCATCGGATAGTAGTCTTTGACTCCGTGGAGCCTTACCCAAGGCATGAGGTATTTGTCGCTGAGGGGATCTTTATAGAATGGCTGATGCATGTGCCACAGAAACGCGACACTTAAGCTCTTGTTTTTGATCATTGCTTTCTTTATGGGAATTTAAGTACAATAAACGGAATAGTCGACATCCGGGAATATATTATTTTTCGCCTCGAGACGCTTAATCTGCTCTTCGTCGAGAGAACCCGATTTAACAGCGTTATAAAGGTTGGTGAAATTCTCCGTATGTCCTCTGAAACGCTCTACGGCATAAGATGAATGCGAACCGGTCTTTATGATAAATGCCCAGTCGCTGGATTGCGCGAGCAATAATTCACGGGCCATCTGATTCAGCGCCCTTAAAGTAAGGCCTTTGGCCCCTCTATTACCATTAGCCGATTCCACCATGCGCTCGGCCATCTTATGAAGATGCCTGTATATCCAATCATTCGAGCCTTCAAGCCAGAATTCGCTATAACCTTTATACCCCCAGCTTGAAAACGCCGGCTGCAATACCTGATAGTTCTTATACATCTTCAGATATTCTCCGGGCGTGGTAAGTTCTACCGTGTCCTGGTCGTATCTTATCTTTCTGATAAGGAAATCAAGCCACATAGGGCCTTCGTACCACCAGTGCCCGTACAGCTCCGCGTCATAAGGAGCTATGATTATAGGTTTTCTATCGCCCATGGCGCCTATGATATGCTCGATCTGTTTCTCGCGATTGAACATAAAGTTAGCGGCGTGAGAGGATGCTGTATCGCGCGCCTGATCGATATTATAAGGTTGTTTATGGTTAGTCGTGCCGGTGATCTTGTAGTACTTGATACCTGTGTTGATCCTGACTCCGTCCGCGTTTATATAAGGCCTGACATACTCATAATCGAGATCAAATCCTATATCCCTGTAAAATTCCCTGTAATTATAGTCTCCCGGATAACCTTCGACAGCGCTCCAGACGGACTTCGAAGACTCTATATCTCTGCCGTAAACTCCGACTCCGCACTTTGTCAGGTAACCGCTGAATACGCCGAACCTCGGCCTCGGAGTACCGAATAATATACCATGATTATCCGTAAGAAAATATTTGACGCCTTCCTGCTTAAGCGCCTCTTCATCTCCCAGCACATAACCGCATTCCGGAAGCCACATGCC
>CAZHIO010000099.1:0-4523 GCA_964532615.1 uncultured Planctomycetia bacterium | reverse complement strand
CCCGACAGGTATCAGTTCCGTAGACTGCCGTATGATCTTGCGCTTGCGAGGGCGGGCGCACGCGTCGTGACGCTGGCGCCATCGCAGATAAATAAAATTGACAGAATGCTCGAAGGTATCCACGGCCTCGTGCTTGCCGGAGGGGAGGATATTCACCCGAGACATTACGGCGATAAAGGAAATCCCGCTTGCGATACAAATCCCGACAGAGATAGTTTTGAGTTCATTCTCCTTGGCAAGGCGGCTCAGGCGGGCATCCCAGTGCTGTGCATTTGCCGGGGCGCTCAGCTTCTTGCGGTATGGGCGGGGGGAAAGCTTAAGAGTCAGGACCAGGATGTCAGGCGCATGAAATACCATTTCAGTACATTCAACAGACTCGCAGGACATCATGTCGATATGCGACCCGGTACCCGCCTATGGGATATCTTCGGAGAAAAGTCTTTGCGTACCAATTCCTTCCATCATCAGGCCATTGTGGATTCCGGACGGCTGCGCATAACCGCCGTAGCAGGCAAGGGGGATATAGAAGGCGTGGAATTGCCCGGTAAACGCTTTGTCGTAGGCGTGCAATGGCACCCGGAACTTCAGGCCATTTTTAGCGATGCTAACCAGAAGTTGTTCCGCGTCCTCGTTGATGAAGCGCGCAAAGTTAAGTCCTTCGAGTAGCGATCCGGGGCCATCCTAAAAGGGGCCACCCTGTATGTTAAAAGCAAGATTACAGGGTGGCCCCTTTTAGGATGGCCCCATGATCAGGCGTGTTAGACAAAAAAAAGGTTGCTATCTTTCTGTTTACTTAACAGCATAATATGGTATATTAGTATCTATATTTATGCTGACAACATTTACTAACAATTTATTCTCCAAACTAATATCCTCGTTATTAGTGTGCCTATTTATCCTAAATGATATCAGTTACGCGGCCTCTTCAACAAATTCTGACAATCCGACTAAATTCGCCACATTAGCACCTCCGCTCCAAACAGCTCAAAAGAACTTCCAGGAAAAATTTGTTTTAGGTGAATTTGTCGCTTCATTCGCGGGAATTAAAGATTATATTAATGGCCAAGCGGCAATAGAGAAACGCATATTCGAAGACAAATGGAAGAGTCGTAGAACAAAAACCATACATGATATATATGACAGATTACTAAAAGGGAGAATTAGAGGCAGGGTTGAAAGTTTACAATCAGTTGTCTTCGTTAGGCTGGCAGGGTTTTTATCCTCAACAGGTCAGACTGCAGTAGTGGATCTTACAGGCCAAATAGAAGCCAGTAGGGAGTTCGGCGGTATTCCCGTCGTATATATCGACAGCATGCTTTCCAATACTCCGGATGAGTGCATCCAAAGACATGAGATAGATGAGATAATCCAATGGGAGGATTTTAGACAGAACGTATTGGGTATTTATACCAACAAAGAGATGGCAGACTGGATCGCCGGGCACCTTGAGTCTTCAGATGATAAGTTAATCGGGACCGATTATGAAGGGATGAGCGCCATACTGATTGCCGAACTCTTCCACGGATACTCTTACCCGTTAAGAGACCTTTATAGCCGCTTAAAAGGCACAACGGACCTCGATCACGATTATATCCGTACCATGCTTCAGATGTATCTTCCGGGAAAAAATAAAGGCTTGATTATCGGAGCGGGCAATAGCGCCGGAGACCAGGAGAGGCGTGTAGCGCGGTCGGCCGCGCGATTTATACTTGAAGATCGCGACGACTGGACAAAAGCATTTTCGGATAATTCAAAACCTCTTAATGTCGAAGTAGGATTTGGCAAAGGTAGAAAGCTTCTGGAAATGGCGAAGAGCCATCCGGAAATCAATTATATAGGGGTTGAGGATAGGGAAAAAGCAGTTACCGATATGGCGGCTCTTATTGAGGCTGAAAGATCGGCGATACCAAATTTAAAAATTGTATTGGCGCCCGACTATAGAGTATTTGGGTTCCAGGCGAAGGAAGGTTTTGTATCGGAGATATATTATATCTATACCTCATTTGGCCCGGATTACCGCACGGCATTAAACGACAGAGATGGATTCAAGTCTATGGCCAGATTGCTTAAGGGAGGAGGGAAAATATACGTCTCCAGTCATGAAAATATCCTTCCCGAATTTATAGGACTTTTTGACGAATCCGGTTTTAAAAACGTAACAAAGACATCGCTCTTTCCGCACAGCTCTGACATGAGGCCGGAAATGGAATACATGAAGGTTGTATTTCAAAAGACTGCGTCATTGCCGCATAGGATTTCTGTAACCGTTCCGGTTGGCATGGCGATTAGCAAAAATTTACATCTCAGCATGGGATCGATATTTGGCATTACCTTCATAAAAAATAGAATTCAGAAAGCTATAGATGAAATAACGGATGATACAAAGCGCACCATGAATGAGATGAACACCATTATTACCAATGCCCTGACCGGACTGAAACCCGAAGATATCACAATCGACACACTTTCTCAGAAGATATTGCCGGTAGCGAACGAAATAAAGCGTCTCGAAGAAAAGATTACGGCAGCAGGAAAGGAATATAGCTGCTTGAGTAATGATGCAGCAATGTATTCTTATCTTACCGGATCCGGCATGCCTGTGGGCCCGATATGCGGAACTATTAACGATAATTTTAAAAAACTTGCCAATGATCTGGGGCTACCGGTGCACCCGGGAGCTAAAACCGGCGTCTATCTTAATTTTAACGGCAAAAGGGAAGTGATGATACATGCATACGCGATAATCGATGGAAAAGACGGACCGATCGCGATCGACCTGACATTCGGTCAATTCGCTCAAGGAGGCGGAAAGACAGTGATCATAGAAAGCCTTTCCAACTACGAAGAACGCATAAGCGGCATATTGAGCCAGCCGCAAATAAGATGGCACACAGCATTATGGAGTAAGATATCCTTTCCTTATGCCAGAGCCATATTTATCCTGAAGACTGTATTTGCAAAAACTCCTCGGCTGCAATCGGAATTGAATAGAGAAAAGTCAGGCGGCCTTAAGAATAGAGTGAAGCGCTATGCTATGGAGGTAGGTGATCTCTTGCAAGATAAGACAGTGATGGATACTGTCATAAATGAGATAAAGCGTAAGTCGCAGCTCCAATATATTATTTCCGGGAAGAGAGAAACAAATGATCCGTTAGAAAGACAGAGAATATTGTGCGATGAAGTGGCGCTTACGGCGCGTAGAGCGGCAGGCCATCCGCAGGATTTATTTGATATAGGGATATACCCTTCTAGCGGTACCGATATTATGGCAATAGCCATGTATTCAGATAACATCGTTACCATAGATGAGCAAGATATATTCAAAGCTTCCGAAGATTACGGCTCGAAGCTTGAGTTGAAAATTAGAGATGCAATAAAGAACAGGTTACAATTCGGCATGCAATCCGGCACCGAAGAGAAAGGCCTTATAGATTATCTCGTCGATCTGTATCTCTCCGGAGCCGATTTAAATTCATTGGAGGTGGTAAGCGAAGAAATTAGAAACGGCTGGTTTATACCTTTCAACCAAATTGCGCCTGTTCGAGGCAACATAGGTGTAGTTACCGTGCAATTTAATTTAAATGGCAGGACGATACGGCATACGCACATACGTTATTATCTTAACGTACATCTTGACGGAAAAACATCCGGAGTTGATTCCGGTGATCAAGACAAAGCTGATGAAGTTATGAAGACTAATAATTTTGTCAGGGATAAGCTTGTTACTTTGATAGGTGATACGAAAAATGCGCTTGTGCTTTCAAAGGCACCGGCGATGGACCCCGGCAGCGCTTCTATTTCGGCCGATTTTCTTTACCCTATACTGCCTATAGACACTGTGATAGTTTCGGATGAAAAGCTGCCGCCCATAGGAGGCATACGTCCGGATAGTGCGTTTCAGGACGTTAAATCACAAGATTTAATACAGAGGCTCGCAGAGATTAGCGGCAGGATGCCAAAAACCCAATATGTCAATACGGATGGTGCTGATATTGTGGGATATAGTCCAGCGGATTTTCTGCGTTATGGATATTGCTCTCCTAAAAATATCAATATCGTAAAAGTCGCCAACTCTTCAAACATATCAGCTCCGGTAACGAAGCAAAAAACGGCTGCTTCCGATGGTATCAAGCAATTCCCTGCGGGGGATGAAGATGGAGATTTGATCAGAAGAGCGCTCTCGGCAAATACAAATGCCGCACAGGGAGAGGTCCGTCCGGCAAAGATTGAGGATTGGGCTGAAATTACAAGATTATCCAAGCTTATACCGGCTTATGAAGCCGATGCGCAAACGAATTATCTTAAGATCATCGCCGACAAAGACGAAAATAATATTATCTTAGTTTATGAGAAAGAAGGTTTAGTTTTAGGTTACATGTATGCAGTAGTTTACAAAGAAAATAATTTTGCCCGAATATTAGAGACTTGTGTTAATGAAAAATATCAACGCTCGGGAATAGCGACTGCGCTATCGGCTCTCTTGGTGGATAAGCTTATATCTTCAGGCATTAAAAAGATAGAAA
>CAZHIO010000098.1:0-4569 GCA_964532615.1 uncultured Planctomycetia bacterium | reverse complement strand
CGGATGCATGCCCCAGCTGTACAAGACCAAGCTTGCCGACGAGCTTCCGGAAGCCGACCTTACTATAGGCACAAGCGATTTTCCGAAAATCGTAGAACTCGTATCAGGATTAAATAAGAGAAGAGGCCATTCCGTAATATCGCCTCATCCCGGATATCTTTACGACGACAGCTCCCCGCGCCATTCATTGACCTCAAAACATTACGCGTATGTGAAGATATCGGAAGGCTGCAGCAATTTTTGCAGCTATTGCATAATATCGCGTCTAAGAGGCGATCTTCGCTCGAGGTCTATCGAATCGGTAATAACCGAGGTAAAAAATTTGGCCCAAAGCCAAGATGTAAAAGAGATAGTGCTGATAGGCCAGGACACTACTATGTTCGGAGCCGAACGATACGGTAGATCGCGTTTGCCGGAGCTCCTGAGAGATATCGCGAAATTAGATAATAGCATACGCTGGATAAGGCTTTTATATACCCATCCCGCTCATTATTCCGATGAGCTTATAGATGTGATCTCCGGCGAAGACAGGATATGCAGATATCTCGATCTTCCGGTACAGCATATAAGCGATAATATCCTACGTCTTATGAACAGGGGCACGACGAAGATAGAGATACTAAAACTCATAAGCAAGCTGAGAAAGAGGATCCCCGGACTTGTTCTAAGGACCTCGGTGATAGTGGGGTATCCGAAGGAGAGTGATAAAGACTTTAGAGAGCTTCTCGCATTTCTTAAGGATATCGAATTCGACAGGCTCGGGGCTTTTACCTATTCCAGAGAAAGCGGGACTCCGGCTTCAATATCAAAAGGTCAGATAAGTGAAGCCGTAAAACAGGAAAGATATGATAAGATCATGCAGCTGCAAAAGAGCATATCCGAAATATCCATCAGGAAATATATCGGCAGGACTTTAGATGTTTTGATTGACGAAAAAGTTATAAAAGAGGATAATAAATTTATAGGCCGCACGCAGGGCGATGCGCCCGAAATCGACGGACTGGTATATGTGACCGGCCGCGCTGTAAAGATCGGGGATTTCTGTAAAGTCAGAATAACGGATACGCTTGAGTATGATCTCGTAGGAGACGCCCTTAAATGAACCTTCCCAATAAACTGACAGTGATGAGAATAGTTCTGGCATTTGTATTTATACTATTTCTCTTTATGCCGGGGATGGCTTCGAAGATAGCGGCTATGCTGATATTCCTATTGGCGTCCGGCACGGATCTTCTCGACGGGTATCTCGCCAAAAAGAACAACCAGATAACGGATTTCGGCCGGTTGATGGATCCGGTGGCTGACAAGATCCTCATACTGTCAGCCTTTGTCTCGTTTGTTCAGCTCCAGATAGTTCCGGCATGGATGGTGGTCATAATTATTTTCAGAGAAGTTGCGGTTACGGGACTGAGGGCTTTGGCCCTTGCGAAAGGTAAAGTAATATCCGCCGACCGCGCGGGGAAACATAAAACAGCGGCGCAGGTGATCGCTATATTCATCATTTTGCTTCTGATAATATTAAGAGAGGCCGGTTCGGGTTCTTCGAATTTCGGGTCCGAGAGTGCGGAAAATGTTTACAGGAACGTGATATTCGCTATAATGTTAGCTACGGTTACATTGACTATGATCAGCGGGTTATCCTATCTCTTTAAGAACAGGGAGGTATATTCGAATGCGAAAGAAAATTGATTTCATAACAAGTTTTTTTTATCTTGGGCATTCTCCGTTCATGCCGGGCACTATGGGATCTCTGGGCGGACTGGTTGTATTTTTTCTTGTGCATAATAATGATATACTATACGCCTTTTCGATCCTATTTCTTTTCACCCTTGGAGTTTTGTTTGCCGGGGAGGCGGAGAAGATATACAGGATAAAGGACCCCGGCATGATAGTGATAGATGAGGCGTGCGGAATGCTTCTTGCGTTATTCTTTGTACCTTTTAATCTCTATTCAGTGATATTGGGCTTCTTCCTGTTCCGCATATTCGATATATTAAAACCCCCGCCGGCTAAAACTCTCGAGAAGCTTACGGGTTCTCTTGGCATAATGTTCGATGATATAATCGCCGCTCTATATACCAATATAATACTTCAGATTATTTTTAGACATCTAAATATAATTAAAATATAAAAAAGTAAGATATATCCTCTTGTTAATCTCCTTATACATGATAAGATTATAGTATGTAAAGTCCATATCATAGGGCTTAACATGCTCTTTGTGTCCAATTCGATAATAAAGAGCATGATCTTTTATGGTTATATTGTTAAATCATTACATAGGAAGAATGCGTAAAATTCATAATCACAGATTATGCGGATTTAAGTTTAATTTAACGATAAGAACAATCTCTATTGTTCTTACGATTGCATTTCTATCCTATGACATAATATGGGCTTTCCCGTCTCGATCATTTAGAGAGACTCAAAACACAAAGTTAGCGCCTCAATCTTTCTTTAGCAGAGAAGATTCTATTGACAGGGCCTGCGCAAGTACGCTCGAGAGATTGATAGAGAACGGCGCGATATCAAGACAGGCGCTTACTATTCGTGCCGTAAAAGCTATATTGAAGAAGCACCGCAATGAAGAGTGGCTGGTTGATAACATAGCTTATACTACAACAGATCATGAAGTCCTCATAAGTTTTTCCTCCGGCTTTATTCTCCGATACTATGATCCGACGGCTTTATCTGCCCGTGACCAGGAAAGATATTCAGATCAGACAGACGGAGCCGGCGAAAAGATCGCCTCGCTTAGACTGAATAGATATCTTCACAAAGATCTCCTTAAAGTGAAGGCTCTGCCGGAAGATATAGCAAGATCAGTTCGTCCGAAGGCCGCAAAATCAGAAAAACCGTCGATCAAACTTACGCAGGATGAGAAGATAAGACCCATTATAGTGCCCTCAGAAAAATTCTTTATGACCGCGGCTCATCAGGTTGCGGAAAGGATAGCAGCATATCAGGGTATTATTCCCGGAAATGTGAACATTGTAGTAACTAAAGGCGATACTATGATGGGGCTATTAAAGAGCCTGGCCGCTGAAAAAGGTATAGACTGGGCTCGCGTCAGACTGCTTCCGTTAGTGGAGTGCGAATTGCTCTCTTCGCTAAGCGCATTCTCTTTCAGAAGTTTTGTAGAAGAATATCTCATATCCGGACTTCCCGCAGATAATAGAGTCCCCCCGGAAAATATTTACGATCTTTCCGCGTCGAATATCTATGAGTACGGACAGAAGCTTAAGGCAGAATTTCATCCCCATATTGCGCTTATCGGCATAGGAAGAAACGGTCATATCGGATATAACGAACCGGGATCACCATTTAATAGTGTGGCCCGTAAAGTTGAACTCGCTGAGGACACTATCAAGTATGATATGGCTCATAATCCGATCGTTATGTTGCAGCATCAGGCCGGACATAAGCCGGAAGCTTTTACGATAGGTCTATCTGAGATAGCTTCTGCAGAAAGTATATTTATGCTGGCCAACACAAGAGAGAAGCTCGAGAGTGTGAAGAAGGCTATATCGGGGCCTGTGACAACCGAGGTTCCCGGTTCATTTCTGCAGATACCGGGTGTATCGAAGAAAGTAACGGTGATTTTGAATGAAGACGCCGCTTCCGGAATAAAGGACGTAACCAGTGGATTAACGCATAATGTGGATGAAGATGTTAAGACCATATCTACGATGCTTGACCTGGCGGGATTCAAGATCGATGCGGAAGGTCCCACCAGGAGGACGCTTTTAGAGCTATTGGCAACTAAATATTTTGATCTTATTGTGGATAGCGATGAATTGCGCGGCGTCCTGAAGCGCTTCTCCGAAAATGATAAAGCCATATACGGCACAAGCGGTATTGAAAAGTTCGAGAGATTATTCCAGAACAAAATATTAGATTTCTTTCTGGAAAACTCATCTCAAGTCTTATCCGCCTCGGCCTGGTCGGCGAGTGAAGACAGCCATAAGATACATGAGACCTATAAAATATTTTACAGACTCGCGCACGTATTTAAGTTGCCTTATGTCCGTCATAGGATTGACGATAGAAAGAAGCTTTTGACGGAATTGATACTTCTCAATATACTTCCTGAAAACGGTCCGGCTGTCGGCTCTGCGATCAGAAGTAAAATTGTAAAGAATATAGTTATCGATACGATCTTTCTTGATAGAGATCCCGGGATATCCGATTTTGCAATAGCGACAGTTATGGAGCTATGCGCGGATCCCGGGAGGATGGGGAAGTTCTTCTTCGGCAGGCTATATCCGGTCCTGAAGGATTCCGAAAACCTGCCCCGTTTTGCCATGGCGCTTATCGACCTGTTTGTTAATGTAGATCGAGGCTTCGGAGCGGAATTGCAAATACGCAATAAAGAGGCGCTTCTCGCTATGACCTATAAGACCATCATGGATCTCATAAATGATGATTTAAACCCTCAGAAAGATTATTTCACTAACAAATTACTTGAATATACTTACGCGTTCATCGCGATCGATAGAACGCAAAGCACGCCGGCTATGCTTAAATTATTCGAAGATATGCAGGCAGCTGTTACGATTCGGTCTGCTA
>CAZHIO010000097.1:0-4629 GCA_964532615.1 uncultured Planctomycetia bacterium | reverse complement strand
TCCGTTCATGCATTAAATTTAGCATTAAGTAAATAAAAAGGCAACTTTTTTGTTTTTGATTCCTAACTGTATCAATATTTCAACACTTTTGGTATTATTGGGACATTCTATCCATTAAGAAAATGGAATAATCCGGCTTAAGCAGTATAATTTATACACGATTACCCTGATATCGACCTGGCTATTCAAGTACGGATTAGTTGGCACAGTTAATGCTTATATATGAAAGTATATGCTTGTCATAGTGTTTCATAGACAGGCATGTAAGGTATAGATAATTTATAATCAAATCAAATGGAGGATTTACAGATGAACGGACGATTGACCATTACAGAAGTGGCTAAGTACATCGGTGTCACGCCGCGGACCATAATGAGGTGGGAGAAGACCAGCAAGATAAAGCGCTCCAGGCGCGACTGGAGGGGCTGGCGGTTCTATTTAAAGGAAGATATGGAAGATATCAGGAAGTTCTATGAATCCAGCTATGAGTACGATGGCTCAAGAGGCGGCGCAACCATTGATGATCTCACAAAAGCGACACTTTTAGCCGTTATCATGCTCAGCGCATCGCTGTCTCTTCCTTATATATGCGGATCGGCCTTTGCTGCCGGCGAGACAGCCAGCCGAGTCTCCGCGGATTCAGATATCAACAGATCCGGAGCCATCGTAGAGACTTCAAGGTCTATTGAGGTAGATCTGACCAAGCTCCCCACTATTACAGCCCCACAATCTCCTGCGACAACCTCTGATGCGAGCAAGTATACTCTCGGACCTAATGATGTGATCGAGATCGAAGTGAAGCGCCATCCGGAGTTTAGCGCTAAGTACACCGTAAACTCAGAGGGCAAGATCGAATATAAGTTTGTGGGTGATATATACGTCCAAGGACTCACTAAGATCCAACTGCAGGAGAAGATCACGCTGATACTTGGGGAGTATGTAAAAAATCCCAATGTTAACATACAAATACTCGAATATATGAGCAAAGTCTTCTATGTAATCGGAGAGGTGAACAAGCCGGGCAAATTCTTCATGAAGGGCAACACAACAACTGTCAGGGATGCGATCATGGAGGCGGGCCTGCCAAATCAGGGCGCTTCCACAAGAAAATGCCGCCTTATCAGCCCTAATCAAAAAGGTAAGGAGAACATGGTTTATGTGAATGTGTACGAGCTGCTATATGCCGGAAAATTGGAATATAACCTGGAGATGAAACCGGGTGACGTACTCTATGTACCGTCCACAATTGTGGCAAAGGTGATCAAGGTAATATCGCCTGTAACAAACGCTGTAAGCTCGGCTGCAGGTTCAGCGGCTTCGGGCGCGGCATTAGCTCTATAAAGGCATAATTATTTAGGAGATATTGAAAATGGAACATAATCCGGTAAAACATATAAAGCCGCTCGACTTTCTGAAGATATTCTTCAGGAGAAAGTGGCTCATAATAATTCCCGCGGTAATAGGGATAGTAGTCGGCATTATAGCCGCAAACACTATTCCCAAGATATACGAGGCATCGACCCTTGTGCTGGTAGAGGAGGGAAAGATAATCAATCCTCTGATACAAGGCATAGCGGTATCGACCAGCGTATCCCAGAGGCTAAGCCTTTTACGTGAACAGATACTGGGTTGGGACAGGATGATGCAGTTAATTAAGACCCTTCAGCTCGACAAGGACGTGAAGAATCAGTATGAATTTGAGGAGTTGGTCAAGAAGCTTCGTAAGAATGTCATAGTCAAGCTGCGGGGACAGAATCTTGTAACCATAGCGTATCAGGATAAGGATCCCGTAGAAGTGCAGAAGACCGTAAAGACGATAACCGATATCTTTATCAAGGAGAATGTGAGGCAGCAGGGCAGGGATGCGGATAACGCCATTGATTTTATAAATGACCAGGTAGCGCTTTATAAGAAGAAGCTAAAGCAGTCAGATATTGCGGCTATGCAGGAGCAATTGAAGGCGCTTCTATTGGATTCGACCGAGAAGCACCCCATGGTTATAGAGCTTAAAGAGAAGATCGCCTCCGCCGAAGGTGAGCTGGTTAAGGGCAATTATGAAACGGATATGTCCGGACCCGGCTCATTGGACCCCCAGAAAAAGCAGCTCAAAGATGAAATGACCCGCCTTAAGGAAGAATTATCGACACAGGCCCTCGATTCTACGGATACCGGTTCGAACCGCGCTCAGGTCGGCGCTGCAGCAAACGAGAAGTTCTATAAACTGCTGCTTCTGGATAAGCTGGATAAAGCGGGAGCTGAAGATCAGGGCGCGACTCAGAAGCTTTACAATGAACTCCTGTCCAGGCTTGAGACAGCGAAGATCACACAGCGTCTCGATGCTTCTAAGGAAGGAACGAGATATACGATACTCGACCCCGCCAGGCTGCCGCTGAGGCCTTCAAAACCCAATAAGATCATAGTGCTTTTCGCGGGGCTGTTTTTAGGGCTTGGCGTAGGTATAGGCCTGGTATTTTTGGTCGAGATGTTCGACCACTCTTTCCTCGGCGTAGATGAAGCTAAGAATTTCCTGGATCTTCCCGTATTTGGCGCCGTATCCAGAATAATTACCCAGGAGGACCTTAAAGCCCAGAAGCTGCGCAAAGCTCAGATAACGGCCATGTCCGCTATTACAGGCGTGGCGCTGATGGTGTTTATAATATTCAATGTGTTCTTGGGGAAATAGGAGTCTGACTCAATGTACGAAAAATACTACGGGTTTACCGACAAGCCGTTCAATCTGACGCCCGACTCGAAGTTCTTTTACTCGAGCTCTCAGCATGAAGAGGCGCTCAATTGCCTTCTTCTGGCGATAAGCGAGCGTAATGGTTTTGTTGTCATCACCGGTGAGATAGGCTCAGGGAAGACTACTGTGTGCAGGATGCTCCTGAATAAACTCGATCCTTCGACCAAGATAGCGCTTGTGCTGAATACGCATCTGGGGAAGAAGGAGCTCCTTACGACCATACTGGAGGATCTTGACATTGAATACAGGACGACATCCAAGACGCATCTCTTATCGGCGCTCAATAAGTATCTGATAAAGCAGGCCTCAGACGATGTTAACGTGGTCCTGATCATTGACGAGGCGCAGAATCTGTCTCCTTCGGTAATAGAGGAGGTGCGCATGCTTTCTAATCTCGAGACCGAGAAAGAGAAGCTCATCCAGATCGTGCTCATAGGCCAGCCGGAGCTGAAAAAGAAGCTTGCTCTGCCGAAGCTCGAGCAGTTCAGGCAGAGGGTCGTATTTCAATATCACATAATGCCCCTAAAATATGAAGAGGCATCAGACTACATTAAACACAGGCTTAAGACCGCCGGCAATGACGATGCCGATATATTTACTCAGGGCGCGATAGACGAGGTATTCAACTTTTCGCAGGGCGTGCCGCGCCTGATCAACCTCGCGTGCCATAACGCCCTCATAAGCGGACTGATTGCCGATTCGAAGCATATTACGGTAGATGTAGTAAGAGACGCGGTAAAAGATCTGCTGCAGTGCAAGGAGACGAAAAAAGAAACTTACAATCAGGAGATAGGCGTTTAACGGGAGATCACACGAATGGGACGCATAACGGAAGCCCTAAAGAAAGTAACTGACGAGCGGGTATCGAGGATACAGAAGAAGCCCGAGTTTGACTATGTAGTAAAACGGGTAGAGGATACAAAGATAGAGCCGCATATCGTGGCTTTCCACGATCCTCATTCGGTAGTAGGCGAGCAGTACCGGATAATACGCACGAACATTCAGTCGCTGAAGCAGAAGGGTGATTATAAGACATTCCTCATAACAAGCTGCGTAAACAGCGAAGGCAAGTCGGTAACATCCGTGAATCTCTCCATGATGATGGCGACCGATCTGAACAATAAATCGATACTTTTAATAGACGCCGATATGCGTAAGGGCAAGGTCGCGAAATATCTCGGGCTAAAGAGCGCTCCCGGGCTTGCCGAGATATTGCAGGGCACTATAGAACCCGGCGAGGCCTTTGTAAGTCCGAATATCCGGAACCTGACTGTTATACCCTCAGGAAAGGTTCCGAGGCATCCTGCGGAGCTTTTGGCCTCAAAAAAGATGCAGAGCTTGCTGTCAACCATGAAGTCAAAGTTTGACTATATATTCATAGACTCGCCTCCGGTCATGCCCCTTACGGATCCTTGCATATTGGGGCCCTTGACCGATGGAGTGATAATGGTCATCCAGGCCGGAAGAACCCAGCGCGATATGATCAAAACCGTAGAACATCGCCTCGCTCAGGCCCACGCAAAAGTCGTAGGCTTTATCATGACTAACGTAGAATACCATCTCCCTCACTACCTATACCGCTACGTGCACGAATATGGCGGCTACGGAGCCGCGGAATATTAAAATAGCAGGTGTCGATACACGAATGAGCATATTTTCCGAACTGAAATCCCGGAAGTCCAAGATAGCCGTCGTCGGCCTGGGCTACGTCGGCTTCCCGCTTGCCCTTGAATTCGGCAAGATAGCCGATACCATCGGTTTTGATATGAATAAGAAGCGCGTCGCTGAGCTAAAAAACGGCATCGATGCTAATGGCGAGACGCCTGTAGAAGAGATAAAGTCAGCCAAATATCTCGAAGTTACCACAGACGCCCAGCGGCTAAAAG
>CAZHIO010000096.1:0-4661 GCA_964532615.1 uncultured Planctomycetia bacterium | reverse complement strand
TTTGCCTCCTATATTAATAAAACCGAATCCATTGAGACATATCGATTACGCTATGCCCATATCCAGCGCCCAGGTAAAGAGCGCTATACTATTCGCGGGCATGTACGCCGACGGAGTCACTTCCGTAAGCGAGAAGGTGAAGTCGCGCGATCATACCGAGAGGATGCTTAAATACTTCGGCGCGGATATAAATATTGAAGGATTAAAAGTTTCCGTTAAAGGCGCTCCCGCGCTTAAGGGCAGGAAGATAGAGGTGCCCGGAGATATTTCAAGCGCAAGTTTCTTACTGTCGGGAGCTGTTCTGTTGAATAATTCAAAGGTAAGGATAAATAGGGTTAGCTTAAATCCTACCAGATCAGGAATATTAAATATATTATCGAGGATGGGTGCCGTATGCAGGATCGCAAACGGCGTAGATGCGTTCGAGCCGTACGGCGATATAGAGATAATGTCGAGTCCGATCGCGGGTATAGTGATAACCGAGGATGAGATACCCGGCATAATAGACGAACTACCGATTATATTCGTGCTCGCCTCGCTCGCCAAGGGCAGGACCGTGATAAGAGGCGCTGAGGAACTGAAGGTTAAAGAGACCGACAGGATAGCGTCTATGCGGGATAATCTCAATAGGATGGGCGGCAAGGTGTCGCTTACGGGCCGATCGGTCGAAATAGACGGCGTAGACAGATTACGCGGCGCCGATATCAAGAGTTACGGCGACCACAGGACGGTAATGGCGATGACGATAGCCGCCCTTACCGCTGACGGACCCAGTACGATAGACGATATAGAATGCGTGAACAAGTCATTTCCGGGGTTCTTTAAATCTTTGGAATCCATAATATGATCATAGATAAAGAGACCGTAAGGCGTGTCGCGTTCTTATCGCGATTATCAGTGTCCGATGAGGAGATGTCGGGCTACGTCTCCCAGCTGGAGAGTATATTAAATTACATATCAAAATTAAATGAAATAGATACCGAAGGCGTACCGCCCACCAGCCATGCCTTAACCACTCTGAAGAATGTATACCGTAAAGATATCCTGAAGCCTTCGTTGACCGTCGAGCAGGCGCTTCAGAACGCGCCGGCAAAAGATGGTGATTTTTTTAAAGTGCCTCAGATAATAGAGAAGAGATGATGGATAATCTGCACACGCTCTCCGGCCATAAGCTTAAAGAGATGTACGGCAAAGCTCCGGAAGACGCCAAGGTCATGGACGCTATATATAAGCGTATCGACGCGCTGGATCCGAAGATAGGGGCGTTTGCCCTGGTCAATAGAAGCGCTAAGCGGTTTGCCAAAGAAGGCATGCTCTCCGGCGTCCCGGTTCTTATTAAGGATAATATCTGCGTTAAAGACGAAGAGACCACATGTTCTTCAAAGATGCTGAAAGGTTTCAAGCCGCCCTATGACGCGACTGTCGTCAGGAAGCTTAAGGACGCCGGAGCCATCCTGATCGGAAAAGCCAACATGGACGAGTTTGCCTTCGGATCTTCATGTGAAACTTCCTGTTACGGCCCTACCAGGAACCCCTGGGACATAGAGAGGATACCGGGCGGATCGTCCGGCGGTTCTGCCGCGGCGGTGGCGGCCGATGAAACGATAATGGCCATAGGTTCCGACACCGGAGGCTCCATAAGACAGCCGGCCGCATTATGCGGAGTGGTCGGATTAAAGCCCACATACGGCAGAGTCTCGAGATACGGTCTTATAGCGTTCGCGTCAAGCCTGGACCAGATAGGGCCGATAACTAAGGACGTAGAGGACGCCGCGCTTCTTCTCGGAGTAATATCGGGTTACGATGAGATGGATTCAACATCCGTTGACATCCCGGTTCCGGATTACAGGAAGTCACTGGTAAAAGATATTAAGGGCCTGCGGATAGGAGTGCCGAAAGAGTACTTTGTAAAAGGGATAGATCCCGAAGTTGAGGCCGCCGTAAAAAAGTCCATAGCCGTCTTAAAGAGCCTCGGAGCGTCTGTAGCGGAAATCAGCTTACCGCATACCGAATACGCCCTCAGTACTTATTATATCATCGGCCCCGCGGAGGCGAGCTCCAATCTGGCGCGGTTTGACGGCGCGCATTACGGATACAGATCGCCGGACGCCGGCGACATGATCGATATGTATATCCGCAGCCGATCGGAAGGTTTCGGCGATGAGGCCAAGCGAAGGATACTGCTCGGCACGTATTGCCTTTCGGCGGGATACTATGACGCGTATTATCTTAAAGCGCTGAAGGTGCGGACAAAGATAAAAGAAGATTTTGATAACGCTTTCAGGTCCTGCGATCTTATCGTCACCCCCACGGCCCCGACTCCGGCATTTAAGATAGGAGAGAAGACGAGCGATCCTCTGTCTATGTATCTATCCGACATATTCACCATACCGGCTAATCTCGCGGGCCTGCCGGGAATATCGATACCATGCGGATTTTCGTCGGGCGGTCTTCCCATAGGGCTGCAGATGATGGCTAAGCCTTTTGACGAAGAGACGATATTCAGAGCCGCTTATACTTTCGAGCAGAGCACCGACTTTCATACCAGAAGGCCCTCTCTATGAGTTACGAAACGGTAGTGGGCCTTGAAGTCCATCTTCAGCTTTCGACCAAAACCAAAGCGTTTTGCGGCTGTTCCACGATCTTCGGGCAAGCGCCGAACAGCCAGACGTGCCCCGTGTGCCTGGGGCTTCCGGGCAGCCTTCCGGTGCTGAACAAGGAAGCGTTCCTGTCCGCCATTAAAGTCGCGCTGGCTTTGAACTGTAAGATACAGAAGCTGATAAAGTTCGACAGGAAGAACTATTACTATCCTGACCTGCCGAAGAACTATCAGATATCCCAGTACGATATGCCGCTGTCGTATGAAGGTCATGTCGACATACCGGTCGATGACGGCAAATCACAGAAGCGCATCCGCGTTACGAGGGTTCATCTGGAGGAGGACGCCGGCAAACTGATCCATTCGGAAAGCGGTGATCATAGCCTGGTGGATCTTAACAGAACCGGCATGCCGCTCTTAGAGATAGTCACCGAACCGGATATGAGTTCTCCCCAGGAGGCCTACGACTATCTGACAAAACTGAAATCTATTCTGGAATATCTTAAAGTATCCGATTGCGATATGGAGAAGGGTTCCCTCAGATGCGACGCCAATATTTCTATAAGGCCTGCCGGCGATAAGAGATTAGGCACTAAGGTGGAGCTTAAAAATATGAACACTTTTAAAGGCGTAAGAGCGGCTCTCGAATATGAGGTAAAGCGCCAGGTATCGGCTGTCGACAGCCGGGAGAAGATCATCCAGGAGACGAGGTTATGGGACGCCGAAAAACTCGTCTCCATATCTATGAGGTCTAAGGAAGAGGCGACAGATTACAGGTATTTCCCGGAGCCCGATCTGGTGCCTTTCGTTGTCGATAAGGCGATTATAGACGAGATAAGAAGCGCTTTGCCGGAGCTTCCCGAGGCCAAGATAAAGAGATTCATCGTCGATTTCGGACTTTCGGAATATGACGCGAATGTGCTCTCCGGCCAATCGGAGCTTGCGGAATATTTCGAGAAGTGCGCCGCGATATATCAGAATAAGAAGACGATCGCCAACTGGGTGACAGGCGATATTATGGCCCAGCTTAATGCCCGGAATATCTCTCCCGCGGAACTCGGGCTTTCCCCCGAGGGCTTAGCCGAGCTATTGACCATGATAGACGAGGGCGCCGTAAGCGGAAAGATGGCAAAAGAGATATTGGTTGAATCCATCACGGCGAAGATGAGCCCTAAAGAGATCGTTGCCAGTAAAGGCTTGTCACAGATAAGCGATCCGGGTAAACTCGGAGAGATCGTCAGCGCAGTGCTCTTAAAGAACGAGAAATCGGTCAATGATTATAAGTCCGGTAAGAAGAACGCCATGGGGTACTTAGTCGGCCAGATAATGAGAGAGAGTAAGGGCGCCGCCAATCCGGAGATGGTAAATTCTATTTTGAAGAAGATGCTTGGAGAATAAGCCGATGAGAAGACGCCTGCGCTTTCTTTTGATACCCGGAATAATCCTGCTCGCGGGCGTCTGTATTGCCGCCTCGCCCGATAAGACATCCGCGGATAAAGGCAAAGCCCCCGACGATATCTATGATAAAGTGGAGCTCTTCGCGGATGCGGTAAGCGCTATCAGAAGCGAGTATGTCGAGGACGTCGATTCCAAAAAACTGATCTACGGCGCCATGAAGGGCATGCTGGAATCGCTTGACGACTACAGCCAGTTCATGGATCCTGACGAATTCAATGAGATAAACGTCGAGACTAAGGGCGAGTTCGGAGGCATCGGCGTGGAGATCACGCAGAGAGAGGGCGTGCTCACGGTCATTACCCCGATGGCGGGGACTCCCGCCGAAAGCGCCGGCGTAAAGAGCGGCGATAAGATAGTCAAGATCGACGGTAAGATCACTAAGGATATCTCTCTTAACGATGCGGTAAAGAAGATGAGAGGCAAGCCGGGCAGCATGATAACTCTCACCGTATGGCGCGACGGATTATCGAACATAACCGATATATCTGTCAGGCGGGAGATCATAAAGATCCACAGCATAAAGCGCTCGGACCTGATGGGCGATGGCATAGGCTATATTAAATTGGTTGAGTTTCAGGAGAATACCTCAAGCGATCTTGACGGC
>CAZHIO010000095.1:0-4770 GCA_964532615.1 uncultured Planctomycetia bacterium | reverse complement strand
TGCGGATGTCGTGGTCATGCTCCATCCGGATTATCAATATCCGCCCAAACTTATTACCGCGATGGCGGCTCTGATCACATCCGGCGTATTCGATGTAGTTCTCGGTTCCAGAATATTGGGCAATATGGCTATAAAGAACGGCATGCCTTTGTACAAATATATTTCCAACAGAGTTCTGGCTTTGGTGGAGAACGCCATGACAGGCCAGAAACTTTCGGAATATCATACCGGCTATAGGGCATTCTCCAGAGAGGCCCTATTGAACCTTCCGTTATATGAAAATTCGGATGATTTTGTATTCGACAATCAGATGCTTATACAGGCGTTCTACTTTGGTTACAGGATAGGGGAGATAACGAGCCCTTCTGTATATACGGAGGAGTCTTCGTCGATAAATTTCCGGAGGAGCGTTGTTTATGGAGCAGGTGTATTATGGACGGCCTTGCAGTATATGCTTAACAAGCGAGGCGTTGCGAAATTTCCGATATTTGATGGTAACGGGAGAAAGATTACGGTATGATGCTACAAACGCGCTCACACTTTCGTGATCTCTAAATAGGTAAAAATGAATAAACCGAAGTTAACAAAAGTAGCTATCATTGGCAGGCCCAATGTCGGGAAGTCGTCTCTATTTAACAGAATAGTCGGCTCGAGAAAAGCTATCGTGGAGTCGGCGAGCGGCACAACACGCGACAGGATACACGCCGATATAAAGTGGAAAGGTAAGAATTTCACTCTCATCGATATGGCCGGATTTGAGGGCGAAACAGGCAAAGACATGTCCGGGCTGGTGCAGAAGCAGATCCGCAAAGGCCTCGAAGAGGCCGATCTTTTGCTATTTGTGACCGATGGTAGGGAAGGCATAACGCCCCGGGACAGGGATATGGCATCTATGCTCAGAAAAGCCTCAAAAAAGATATATCTGGTAGTAAACAAGATCGATAGCGATAAGGACCAGGACAAGATTTTGGATTTTTTTGAATTGGGGCTCGGCGAGCCTTACGCCGTATCGGCCATGCACGACGTGGGTGTTGATAAATTATGCGCCGATATCATACAGAATATCGAGAAGCCGTCCGAAAATATTGAAAGCGACGCGGTAAAAGTCGCTATCATCGGCCGCCCGAACGTCGGCAAATCGTCATATCTTAACGCTATTTTAAATGAAGAGAGGGCCATAGTCCACTCTACCGCCGGAACGACAAGAGACGCGATCGATACGGATTTCAGCTATAACGACAGAGATTTTGTGCTGATAGATACCGCAGGCATAAGGCATCACCCCACACTGAATCGCGCCGCGGATTTCTATGCAGGCGTGCGGTCGGAAGAGGCTATAACGCGCGCCGACGTGGCCATAATGCTGATCGACGCTCACGAAGGCCTGATGAAGGACGACGCCCGCATAATAAATCACTGCATGACCGAAGGAAAGCCTCTCGTTATAGCGGTGAATAAATGGGACCTGGTGAAAGCGGTTGAGATGTCGGAATACACCGAAAAGCTCGGGTATGAGATGCCGGCCATCAGGAATATGCCCATCGTATTTATATCGTGCAAGACCGCGAGGAATATTAAGCTTAGTTTTGATACGGTAATATCGATATACGATAGAGCCAGGGCGGCTATAGAGCCCGATAAATTAGATGAGACGCTAAATGCGATCAATAGCGCTCCTCAGATACATGGTAAGAAGATTAAATTCAAGGTCCTTGTACAGGAAGGCTCGTGTCCTCCGGCATTTATCCTGGGCGGCGGAAACTCGGGCTCTATGACGGATAATATGAAGAAGTATATAGAAAATTTTATAAGAAGTTCACACGATCTAAAAGGCGTGCCCATAAGAGTCCGGTACCGCTGAAGGTGAATGTATTTTTAATGAGAATGAGTCGCATATAGGATTTGATAAAAGGAGGGTCTATGGTAAGGAGATTTCTGGTTTTGGCTGTATTGATATTAATCGTAATGCCGCGATTTGCGGGTGCCGAAGAGGTCAAGCCTGTTCAGCTTGCGGTTTTCAGCCCGGTTCAGCTTGTACCCGAACAGGATTCCATCAAAGGCATGCGCCTTAGTGTATTTTACACAGTGAATAAAGATGTTACCGGGTTGGACCTTGTATGGTTTGGAGTGAACAGGGTTACGGGTGAGATGAACGGCGTTGAGATGGGACTCGGTAACTGGGTCGAGGGCTCGGCATACGGCGGGCAGCTTGGCCTTGTAAATCATGCCGGAAAGCGTTTCGTCGGAGTGCAATATGGCATGGCCAATGTCACTGAGGGTGATCTGACGGGTCTACAATGGGGACTTGTAAACTGGACAGAGGGATTTATGCATGGGATCCAGGCCGGAATTGTAAATGTCTCGAAAGGCGAGTCCGCCGGCATAGATCTGGGAGTTGTAAATTATAACGAAGGCTCGTTCAAAGGGATTCAGGGTGGTTTTGTTAATTACGCCGCAGAGATGCACGGGCTGCAATTGGGCATTGTCAACTATACAAAATCTCTCGACGGCCTTCAGATAGGCCTCGGTAACTACAACGGCAATAAAAAACCCATGGAGTTTATGGTTCTTGTCAATTGGTCTTTCAACTGATCTTTATCGAATTAAATAAGGGGGAGTGTGATGAGAAAAGTAACTTCGTTAAGGCTATTATCGGCTATATTAATTCTGTCTTCGTCGGCATTTATATCGGGGTGCGCCACGATGCGCCATCCTGTTCCCTATGACCTGGTTACCAATGCAAGCCTGCATAATATGGACGATATACGCGTCATGGTGGGAGAATCAAATAGCAAGCTGCAGAATAACCTGTTGGAATCTCTGAAGCAAGAGAGCGCGGAAGACTTTCCTGGCGGACCTGACGGAGTTAAGGTCTACCCGATACTCGCTATTTCAGGCGGCGGGGCTAACGGCGCGTATGGCGCCGGGCTCATGAAAGGATGGTCTAAGGAAGGATCAAGACCGTTATTTAAGATAGTAACGGGAGTCAGTACCGGAGCTATCAGCGCTCCCTATATATTTCTTGATAAAGAGTATGATGACGAGCTGGAAAAGCTGTATACAACGATATCGACTAAAGATGTATTATCATCGAAGGGCCCGCTCGGCGTGCTTTTCGGTGATTCTATGGCTAATAATCGCCCGCTTAAAAAGCTCGTCGCAAGGCTATTTGACGATAATATGATAGCCGAGATCGCCGCAGAACATAAGAGCGGTCGCAGGCTCTTCGTCGGCACTGTAAATATAGATGCGCAGAGGTTTGTGGTATGGGATATGGGCGCTATTGCGGTCAGGGGAGATAATGAGCTGTTCAGAGATGTTATAATCGCATCCGCCGCGATCCCGATCGTCTTTCCGCCTTCGATATTCCATGTAGAGGCTGACGGTAAATCGTACGATGAGATGCATGTTGACGGCGGCGCTCTGACGCAGGTATTTACCACATTCAAGCTTCTGGAAGGTATGGATGA
This sequence comes from uncultured Planctomycetia bacterium, assembly GCA_964532615.1. Lineage (GTDB taxonomy): Bacteria > Omnitrophota > Gorgyraeia > 2-01-FULL-45-10 > 2-01-FULL-45-10 > CAIMPC01. Next base: position 1,300 of record CAZHIO010000095.1, on the reverse strand, counting down.
AGCCGCTGAAAAGTTGGGCATAGACCCTGCCAAGGTAAGGGCCAGACTGTTTATTATACGTAACGGGTATATGTCGCCTAACTATAAGAAGGTTAAAGACGATCTCGTTTCGCTGGCAGGCAGATCTATGGATACGATAATAGGTTCGCAGGGCATAGGTGACGCATACCGTATATATCTATATACTAAAGAGGGAGATAACGAGTATAACCTGGCTTTTATCCCTCCGGATTATAAAGATAACAGCAAAGAGATGTTCGATACCTTAGAGATGAGGCGATTGTTCGACAGAGGGTATCAGGATGCTGTTAAGGGCTATGAGTGGCATAAAACTCCTCCCGGCCTGAAGACGGGCGATATCGCTGCGTACCGGGGAACCGAGAAATAAGCGCAGGCAATGGAACATAAGCTATGAGCGATCTTATAAAATGTGTTAAATGCGGCAAGGAGACCAATAAATACTCTAAAGTCTGCGAGCACTGTTTTGAGCCCATAGACCGGAATGCGAACGGCCCTTCCGCTGCGTCTGGTCCGGATGGAAATAAATCGGTCGGGTCGATAGACGCTCAGGCGAAGACTGTATTCGGCGATCTGGATAAATATTCCGGCCGCATGAAGAAATGTCCGTTTTGCGCCGAAGAGATACAGGCCGAAGCTATTAAATGCAAGCATTGCGGAGAGCTCATAAAAAAGCCCGCCGCTGCACGGAAAAGAGATAAGGCGCTCTTTATGACGCTCGCAGTCTGCATAGGCGCGCTTGCGGGCATATGGCTCATATATACCGGCGTTAGCGGCTTGATCACCGGTTCCGCAAATATCAACATCAACAAATTGAGCGACGAGCTGAAAGGCGACACGGTTAAGGCGGAATACGTTAAAAAATTCGTCTCTCTTACCGATATAGGCACCCTGGATGAGACTGACCCTAAAGCCGTGACGCCCACGAAATATCTATATGGCACGATCAAGAATTCCGGGAATAAGATTATAATCAAGCTGAAAGTGGCCGTGTATTATTTTGACAAAGCCGGGCGGTGCGTAGCGGAAGGCTCCATAGCACCTGTTTTAGGTACGAAGGCCAAGCGGGAGCATCTGAGCCCGAACGGTTCAAAAGAGTTTCAGTTTCCCGCGACAAATTTCAATCCCGACTGGTCCCGCAAGATCAGGATGAAGATATCAGATATCGAACTATTGTAATATTTTGGATTTCCGATAAATGCGCAGTAATCATCAAGCGTTTTACATTGATAAAAAGGACCGCGCCGTATATAATTGCGGCGTATCTTTTAGAGGAAACGGA
>CAZHIO010000094.1:0-4777 GCA_964532615.1 uncultured Planctomycetia bacterium | reverse complement strand
AAACAGATATGCGTAAAATGTCACCGACCCCCAATATCATCTGATCGGCCCTATTCTCTTCGGCGCGCTTGGCTGCCATTATAGCGTCTATTTCCAATCCGAAAGCTGCCTCTCCCAGTAATGCGTCAGCCCTTTCTTCTAAAACAAACTGCCCGGCTTTGGTTCCGCTGCGGGTAGAGCCGGTTATATTTCGAAAGCGAGAGCCGTTTTGATCGAGCAGCTTATCGGCCAGTGCTTCTAGCGATGAAGACGGGGTCTTTTGCGATTGCAATAACTCATTTCCACCGCCGGAGGCCTTCGTCATCTCCCAATTACTTGTGATCTCTTCGACTTCCAGTTTTTTCGGATAATAGGTTTTAAGTTTCTTCATGTACGATAAGGCCTTGGTGTTCTTAGGGTCTATGGAGAGAACGTCATAAAAACAACTCAGCGCGTTGTCAAAATCCTTGTTATTAAAGGAATCTATCCCTTCGCGCAAAAGGACTTTTATCTTTTCTTTTTTCATTGAAGCGGCCTCAGACGCAGCTTCGTTTTTCCATCTGGTGTCCGTCGATCTCATCTCTTTTTTGACGCGGGTCAGATAAGACTTTACGTAATCGTCATCCGGATCCATCTTATTTAGATATAGCAGAACTTTCTCTGCTTCCTCAAATTTGCCCGACTTGAACATATCTATAGCAGCGCTAAGATAGCGGCGGTATCGTTCGCCATATGTATCGAAAGGAGAGAGCTCATCTACAGAGACAGAGCGCGCGCTGGTGCTCGGGACCAGAAGCTGTGATTTACCCCTGACGTCGAATTGATATTTCTTGTCAAGTCCGGCCCTTTCCCTTTCGGTCAGGCTGCCGGGGGCCACAACGGTGGGAGCTTGCGATATATCACTGGCTGTCTGGTTGGCAAAAACGGACTGGCCGGGAAAGCATAAAAAACCGGCGCATACGGCAAGGCCGTACGATATAATTATCAGTCCCGCACCGCACTTGGAATGAAGGCTCGGCATGCTACCAATATTCATGATTAGAATATACCATAAATATGGGATAAGTCAAACCAATAAGGAATTGACCAATAAGGAATTGACATGCGGCGATGAATATAGTATACTTTCATAAAAATGAGGACACGTTTCGATGGTGGAAGAAAGTCAAAGCGATAGTTCCGTCCTGAGTAATCTCGATTTTATATTTCTACATCCGCAGATCATCTTCTTCTCGTTTCTGATCGTATTCAATATGATCCAGGCATACGCAGGTACCATACCGCCTTTGTATAGGGCCAGGGCCATTCTTTTGTTCGAGGGGGCGACGGCCGATTCTGCGAGAAACGCCATTAATAAAAAAAAGGAAGCCGCCGAAAAGATCCTTACAGGGGCAAACGTAGAACCGATCCTCCGGGAAGCTATGAAAAATAAGTCCCCCGCAGAACGCAAAGCCGCAGAACCAAATTTAAGAGCGAAGCTGATGAATGAAAAAACCGGGCTTCTTTTTACCTGGGTTGCAAAAGGCGGCGCATACTTATTAGGAATAAATTTTTCTTATACCGACCCCGTAGATTGTTACGAAACTGTCAAAGCCACCATGAATAGGATAAAGGACGAGAGCGAGAAGAGCTTTACCAGCGAAATGGAGGCTAACCTTCTCTTTCTCACAAAACAGATGAATTTCTACAAAGATAAAGTCGATGGGATAGATCGAGAGCTGGAAAGCATGGGGCCGGATCAAGCTATCCCGGAAAAGAATGCGTATCAAGACCCATCAGTAAAAACTTATGGAGCTTCAGCGCTACCGGCAACCCCAGATCTAAAAGCAAGTCTTGCGGAGCTTCAGGAAAAACGCCGAAAGCTTCAGGCCTCGCTCGAGGATGGGACGTTTGTGTCACAGAGAATCCTGGAAGATATAAAAGCGGAAGACCTTTTTCTGAACGAGTATAAACAAACTATCGCCGCTAAAGAGATGGAGATAGATTCTCTTTTGTCTCGCGGATACAAAGAAGAACATCCGAATGTAAAGGCGCTTCATCAGGAAATTAATAGGGCCAAAGAGATGAGGCAGAAGCGCATGGATCGTTTGAAACTTTCCGGTCCGGGCAGTCCGGAATATGAAGAAAAGAAAAAAGAAGTAGAATTCGAAATAAGAGAGCTGGATCTTAAGATAGCGTTGATTACTGATAATATGAGAGGTATCAATTTTGCGGAAAAAACTATCATGGAAACTTCATTGAAAGACAATATGGAGAAACCTGAGAATACCGTGCAAAATAACAGTACTAATCAGGAGATGGCCGCTAGACGCAAGTTCCTTCAGGGCGAAAGGACCATAAACGAGACATACTTTTTTGACATGAGGAAGAATCTCGCTAATGCCGAGCTTAAATATCGTACTGAGAATGAGAGCGTCGGGTTTAAGATATCCATTGTCCAAATGCCGGAAGTTCCGAAAAAAAAGGATTTATCCAAGTCAAGAGATATGATCATGAAGGGGTTCATCGTTTCTATACTTGTCGGACTGGGAGTGGGATATGTTGTCTTCGCTTTCAATGGCTCTATACATTCCGATCATGAGCTCTATAGCCTTCTTGAAATTCCTGTGATTGGCACAATAAGCAGCATTATGATCGAAAGAGATGTGAGATTAAAAAAGAAGCGCCTAAAATATGCTATCATTTTGACGGTCGCTATTATGGTCGCTACTAGAGCAGTTGTTAACATGCTTTTCTAAGCAAAACAACGCAAAATAATATGAAAAAACTATCACATGATCCGATACGAGCATTATTAAACGCCACTACTGTGGTGGCAGATAGAAACGAGCAAGGCATAGATGGCAGGGTGGTCATGTGCGGTAATAGTAATTCAAAAATAGGTGAAGAATACAGAATGCTTCAAACCCACCTGCACAGCTTGGAAAAAGATAGACAATTCAAAAGCATAATGATAACCAGCAGCGTTGAAGACGAAGGTAAGACGATCACCTGTTGCAATCTGGCCGTTCTGCTTTCAGCCGACGTCAAGAAAAAGGTGGCTTTGGTAGATTGCGATATGAGAAAACCATTTTTACATAAGATGCTAAATATTAAGCAGTCTCCGGGGTTTTGCGATATTTTGAGTGGAAAGTGCGAGGTGTCCGATTTTATGAAAACTCCTACGATCGGAAATGTTTTCGTTATCCCGGCCGGAGACGTAAGCTTGCATCCTTCCGAGGTTCTGAGAAATCCCGCCATAAAGACGATTTTTGACACGCTGGCATCTTCTTTCGATTACGTTGTAATAGACACGTCCCCCACTCTCCCCGTATCCGATTCGAGGATAATAGGAGCGCTGTGCGATGCGGTTATCCTGGTGGTACGGTTCGATAGGGTCTCTAAAAAAAGCATTAAAGATGCTTTCTCGTTGCTGAAGGCCGCAAATGCCGAACCCATGGGGTCTATTTTAACAGATTTTCGCCCTCAGATATACCAACGAGCGCGATACAGTTACTATTACTGAGCAAAAACTATGAAGAAGATAAAGATATCACTATATAGGGACTCATTGTGAAACGCGCGCTAATAACCGGTATAACGGGTCAGGACGGATCATACCTTGCCGAGTTTCTCCTGTCGAAAGGTTACGAGGTGCACGGTATAATACGCCGCGCGAGCTCTTTTAATACGCAAAGAATAAACCATATCTATGTCGACTCGCACGACTCCCGCGCGAAACTGTTTCTTCACTATGGAGATCTTGCGGACGCCAGCATGCTTTCAGAGAGCATTATTAACATCAAACCCGCGGAGATATATCACCTTGGAGCTCAATCTCATGTGAGGGTCTCTTTCGATATGCCGGAGTATACCGGAGATATCACAGGATTAGGAACTACCCGTATACTGGAAACGTTAAGGTGCAGCCAAAAAAATGTAAAATTCTATCAGGCTTCATCCTCAGAAATGTTTGGCGGTTCTCCGCCTCCACAGAATGAAAAGACGCCATTTTGCCCTCGGAGTCCATATGCCGCCGCCAAGTTATATGCCTATTGGATGGCGGTTAATTACAGGAACGCTTACGGCGTTTTCGCATGCAACGGGATACTTTTTAATCATGAGAGCCCGCGAAGGGGCGAGACGTTCGTGACCCGGAAGATAACGAGAGCATTGGCTAATATTCTGGCAGGAAAACAGAAAAAGATATATCTCGGCAATCTTGACACAAAGAGAGATTGGGGATTTGCGCCGGAATATGTCGAAGCGATGTGGTTGATGCTTCAGCAGGAAAAGCCGGATGATTATGTGATCGGCACAGGGATAGCTCATTCGGTTCGGGAATTTGTTAACAAAGCTTTTAATTATGTAGGCGTAAGCATAGAATGGGAGGGTAGGGGAACAAAAGAGAAGGCCCGCGTAAAGCGCGTTGACGCGATCTGGCGGCACCTGCTAAAGAGGGGAGACTCAATCGTCGAGATAGATGATCGTTATTTTAGGCCCACCGATGTAGCGTATCTGAAAGCGGACGCCGGGAAAGCTAAAGCCAGGCTCAAATGGCGTCCGAGGATATCTTTTGCTGAGCTGGTGAAGATAATGGTCGATTACGACATGAGGCTTGCGGGCCTGGAAACGCCGGGAGAGGGTATCAAGATATCCGCGGACAAAGGTTTTCATTACACCGATCATCAGCTATCGGTCTGCGATAAGATAGGCAACGCGCTTTAAAACCAATAAAAACCTCAAATGGAAAAATCAGCAAAAATATATGTTGCCGGACATACGGGGCTTGTAGGTTCGGACCTGCTAAGATACTTGA
>CAZHIO010000093.1:0-4778 GCA_964532615.1 uncultured Planctomycetia bacterium | reverse complement strand
AAGATGAAGAATGTTATGGATTCTATCGAGAAGATGACCGTGATGGAGCTTGCGGATCTTGTGAAGGCCCTCGAGGACAAGTTCGGGGTTACCGCCGCCGCTCCCGCGGCCGTGGCTGTTGCAGGAGGCGCCGCTCCGGCTGCCGCTGCAGCTGAAGAGAAGTCAACTTTCACGGTGGTTCTGGCCAATGCAGGCGCCAGTAAGATCCAGGTAATTAAAGAGCTTCGTACTCTTACGAGCCTGGGCCTTAAAGAGGCTAAAGATCTCGTAGACGGCGCTCCCAAGACGATCAAAGAGAACGCTACCAAGGAAGAAGCCGACAAGATAAAGAAGACCCTCGAAGCTCAGGGCGCGAAGATAGAATTAAAGTAAACCGTAAACGCACTCTAAAAAAGGTTGATTGATGGCTAAACGTAAAAGTTACGCGAAGATCGAGGAGTGTTACAGGCTTCCCAATCTTCTCGACATACAGCTCAAATCTTACAGAGAGTTTTTGCAGGCAGATCTGCCAAAATCTAAGCGCGAGAACAAAGGACTTGAGTCCGCCTTTAGAGAGGTATTTCCTATGCAGTCGCCGGATGGCGAATACGGTTTGGAATATCTCAGCTATTCTATAGGAAAGCCTAAGTACGAGATACCCGAATGCAAGAAGCGCGGCATGAGTTATGCAGGCGCTCTTCGTATTATGATGAGGCTGAAATCCAAGAAAGAGACCAAGGAGCAGGAAGTTTATCTCGGAGAGCTTCCATTGATGACCGAGACAGGCACTTTCATAATAAACGGCGATGAAAGAGTTGTCGTCAGCCAGCTTCACCGTTCTCCCGGAATATCTTTCGAATCCGAGCTGCATCCAAGCGGGAAGAAGGTCTTCTCCGCACGGATAATCCCTTACAGGGGCGCATGGGTTGAATTTGAATTTGATCTTAACGATGTTCTGTATGTTTACGAGGACAGAAAGCGGAAGTTCTTAGCGACCGCTCTCTTAAGAGTCTTCGGATACGAGACGAATGAGACTATACTGAAAGCTCTGTCCGGCATAGAGGTTCACGACCTGTCCAGACAATCACAGCTTGAAAAATTATATGATTCCGTTCTCGCGAAAGATGTTATAGAGAAAGAGACAAACGTTGTAATCGCCGAGAAATATGAAAAGATAACCAAAGAGATAGCCGAAAAGATATGGAATTCTACCGTCAGACGCATCGAAGTATTGATAACGGTCTATCCCGAGATAATGAACACTTTGCGTAAGGATCACTCCGTAAATAAAGAAGACGCGGCGATGGATATTTACAGAAAGCTCAGACCCGGAGATCCTCCGACCCCGGCGTCCGCAACCAGTCTTATCGATAGGACGTTCTTCGATGTGAAGCGTTATGACCTCGGCGATGTCGGGCGCCATATGCTTAACAGGAAGCTCGATATGCGGATATCCCTGGATGAGAGATTGATCACGCCGCAAACGATAGTAAAAGTCATTCTTAAGCTTATAGCGGTAAAAGCCGGTCAGGGCGATATCGATGATATCGACCATCTCGGTAACAGGCGAGTCAGGTGCGCGGGTGAACTGCTTTTAAATCAGATCAGGATCGGGCTTTCGCGAGTCGATCGTTCATGCAAGGAGAGGATGAGCTTATACGATCTTTCCAATATAATGCCTCATAACCTTATTAATTCCAAGCTCATATCGGGTGTTATAAGAGATTTTTTCGGCAGAAGCCAGCTCTCTCAGTTTCTCGATCAGACTAATCCTCTTGCCGAGATGACCCATAAGAGACGCATGAGTGCCCTGGGCCCCGGTGGCCTTAACAGGGAGAGAGCAGGGTTCGAGGTTCGAGACGTGCACTATTCGCACTATGGACGCGTCTGCCCGATCGAGACCCCTGAAGGACCAAACATAGGTCTTATAGCTTCGCTCAGCACCTACGCGCGAATAAACGAATTCGGTTTTATTGAAACTCCTTATAGAAAAGTCGAGTCCGGTAAGGTCACAGACAAGATAGAGTACCTTTCGGCCGACATAGAAGACCTCTATGTAATCGCCCAGGCCAATTCCAAGATAGGCCCCGACGGCCGTTTTACTGAGGAGAGGGCCTTCTGCCGCTTTAAAGACGACTTCATCAAATCCGATCCGAAAGATATTCAGTACATGGACGTGTCGCCCAGACAGCTTGTCAGCGTAGCCGCAGGGCTTATACCGTTCCTTGAGCACGATGATGCCAACCGCGCGCTGATGGGTTCGAATATGCAGCGTCAGGCCGTACCTCTTTTATATACCGAGTCTCCTCTCGTAGGCACAGGAATGGAATATAGAATAGCTAAAGATTCGGGCGCTGTAGTCATAGCCCGGCAAGAAGGTACCGTTACCGGAGTTGACTCCGGAGAGATAGTGGTAAGCGGTAAATCTTATAAATTGAATAAATTCGAGAGGTCGAACGCGAATACCTGCGTTAATCAGCGGCCCATAGTCGCTCTCGGTGACAAGGTAAAAGTCGGAGACACTATAGCCGACGGACCCGCTACCGATGACGGCGAACTCGCGCTGGGAAAGAACGTTCTTGTGGCGTTTATGCCATGGCGCGGTTACAACTTTGAGGACGCCATTCTCCTGAGCGAGAAGCTTGTTTCCGATGACGTCTACACGTCGGTCCACATTGAAGAGTTTGAGATAGAAGCCAGAGACACCAGGTTAGGCAATGAAGAGATAACCAGGGATATACCGAACGTCTCGGAAGACGCCTTAAAAGACCTTGATGAGAGCGGCATAATCAGGATAGGCGCCCATGTAGAAGCCGGCGATATACTCGCAGGAAAAGTGACTCCGAAATCGGAGACCGAACTTTCGCCCGAAGAGAAGCTGCTGCGCGCTATATTCGGCGAGAAAGCCGGAGACGTGCGCGATTCATCGCTTATAGCGTCGCCCGGCGTAGAGGGCATCGTTGTTGACGTAAGGGTCTTTTCCCGAAAAGACGCGAGATCTAAGACTAAAGAAGAGCGCACCCGTGAAAATAAAGAGATAAAGCTTCTTGAAGATACTTTTGGTGTGCAGATCCAGAAGATCAAAGAGGACAAATACAGGAAACTCCAGAAGCTTCTTTCAGGACAGAAGCTGGCCTCCGGCATACTTGATCAGGAATCAGGACGGGCCCTTATGTCGCAGGGCAGGACTGTAAGAGTTAAAGACATTAAGAAGATAGTTGAAAAAGGCGATCTGGAAAACGTTAAACTGAATAATCCGGACGTCGAAGTCGAGATATCGAGAATCTCGAGATTGCTTGATTCACAGATAGAGGAGTTGACTTTTGAGCTCGAAAGAGAGTCGGAGAGAGTCAAGCGCGGAGACGAGCTTCCGCCCGGCGTTCTTAAAAAAGTCAAAGTTTATGTTGCGAGTAAAAAGAAGATCTCCGTGGGCGATAAGATGGCCGGACGTCACGGCAATAAGGGCGTTGTGGCAAAGATACTTCCCGAGGAAGACCTTCCATTTCTATCGGACGGCACCCCTGTTCAGATAGTTTTAAATCCGCTCGGCGTGCCGAGCCGTATGAACGTCGGTCAGATACTCGAGACTCATCTGGGCTGGGCCGCAAAAATATTAGGTTTCAAGGTCGCTACTCATGTATTCGACGGTGCAACCGAAAAAGAGATCAAGGCGGAGATGAAAGCAGCCGGCCTTCCAAACGAGGGCAAGGTTACGGTTTACGACGGATTCACAGGTCGGCCGCTCGATCAGAAGGTTACCGTAGGATATATATATATGATGAAGCTGGCGCATCTTGTCGACGACAAGATCCACGCGCGCTCAATAGGGCCTTATTCTCTCGTGACGCAGCAGCCTCTCGGCGGCAAGGCTCAATTCGGCGGCCAGAGGTTCGGAGAGATGGAAGTTTGGGCGCTGGAAGCTTATGGCGCCGCGTTCACTCTGCAGGAACTTTTGACCGTGAAGAGCGATGATGTTCTGGGCAGGACCAAGATGTATGAGGCGATAGTAAAAGGCGACAACAAGCTGCGTCCGGGCACGCCGGAATCATTCAATGTTTTAGTTAAGGAACTTCAGAGTCTCTGTCTCGAAATAAAGCTGGAAAAGAAGGCCGCGGAGGACAAGGCTAAATAATATGGTCGATGAAGTAACCCCGTTTAACGCGATAACTATAAAGATAGCTTCGGCCCCGATCATCAAGTCATGGTCTAAGGGTGAGGTTAAGAAGCCCGAGACTATTAACTACAGGACTCTTAAGCCTGAAAAAGACGGTTTATTCTGCGAACGCATATTCGGGCCGACTAAAGATTACGAGTGTAACTGCGGCAAGTATAAACGCATAAAGCATAAAGGCATTATTTGCGACCGCTGCGGAGTAGAGGTCACCCGTTCGAGCGTAAGACGCGAAAGAATGGGCCATATAGATCTGGCTTGTCCCGTATCGCACGTCTGGTTCTTTAAGGTTATGCCTTCCCGCATGGGGGCCATGCTGGGCATCACATCGAGAGATATAGAAAAAGTAATCTATTATGAAGAGTATATAGTTACCGATCCCGGTGACACAAGACTTGAGAAGTATGATCTTCTATCAGAAGAGCGATATCGGGAATATCGCGAGAAGTTCGGGCAGAAGTTTACCGCTAAGATGGGGGCCGAAGCCATCAGAGACCTTCTTAAAGAGATCGAACTCGATAAGATGGCTACGAAGCTCAAGAGGGATATAAAGGATTCCAAGTCGGAAAATTCGCAGAAGAAGAGCGCAAAGCTCCTTAGGATCATCGAAGCCTTTAAGGGTTCTACC
>CAZHIO010000092.1:0-4800 GCA_964532615.1 uncultured Planctomycetia bacterium | reverse complement strand
AAGATCCATCGTACCGATAAATGGGGAGGGCATTATTACGCGAAGCACTACCAGACGCATTTTGCGCCTTTCAGGAAACTGCCCCTAAACCTTCTTGAGATCGGTGTGGGTGGCGATGATGACCCGCAGAAAGGCGGAGAATCCCTCAGGATGTGGCAGGATTATTTTCCCCGAGGCATGATATATTCGATCGATATTCACGAAAAACGCCTTCCACCCGAAAAACGCATAAAGATATTTAAAGGTTCGCAGGGTGACGAGAAATTCCTCAGTAAAGTGTTTAAAGATATCGGGTCTTTGGATATTATCATAGACGACGGCAGTCATATTAACGACCACGTTATACGCACATTTAAAACTCTTTTCCCGCTATTAAAAAACGGAGGGATATATGCCGTAGAAGACACCCAGACCTCATATTGGGAGAAATACGGTGGGAATTCTGATGATCTTAAAGATGAAAACACGTTGATGAATTTCTTTAAAGGCCTTGTTGATGGCTTGAACCATAAGGAGTATCTTAAGGCTGGTCGTGAACCTTCTTATTTTGACAGGAATATAACTTCAATGCACTTCTATCATAATCTAATCATCATCTATAAGGGCGCAAACAACGAAAAGAGCAACGTGATCTCTCACGTTTAATCTCCCCCGACTCGAATCAATTGACAAACCAGCCTTATTATTATATAGTAATCAGCGTATATGAAATTCAAATTCAGGAGGTACTATCTATATTATTGGGGTAGATGCCTTGCGTTTATATTCTCTTTAATACCGCTGCCTGTCGGGCTCTTTATAGCCGGCTTTATGGGCAGAGTAGGTTTCGGATTAGTATCGAAATACAGAAACATCACGATAGACAATCTGAGATCAGCTTTCCCCGAAAAGTCCGAGAGGGAAGTGCGAGAGATAGCCTTAAAGGTCTTTGAGAATCTCGGCAAGACGGCCGCAGAGATTGTTAACTTCCCCAAGATCAATAAAGCCAATATAGACAGATTTGTCCGGATAGAGAACCTGGACATCCTGGACAATGAATTAAAGAAGGGTAAGGGCGCTATAGTCCTTACGGCGCATCTCGGCAATTGGGAGATGCTGGCCCTGACAATAAGGGTTAAGGGGTATCCCGGTTCGGTAGTCGGCCGGCGCCTCTATTTTCACAAGTACGACGGTTATCTTAATTATCTGCGTAAGGTCAACGATGTGAATGTAATATATCGTGACCAGTCGCCGAGAAGCATACTGAAAGTGCTCAGGGCAAGCGGTATAATAGGTATACTTGCGGATCAGGATGTCGACTCGGTGGAAGGCGTATTCGTTGACTTCTTCGGCACTCCGGCGTATACGCCTATAGGGCCCGCGGCTTTGGCTATGGCCAGCGGGGCTTCGATAGTTCCCGCTTTCATTGTAAGAGAATGCGGTAAACACGTACTCATGATAGATAAGCCGATAGAGATCGCCGATACAGGCGATAAAGAAGCGGATATATTGACTAATACCCGCAGGTGGTCGGACGTCGTGGAGTCTTATATCAGAAGATATCCCGATCAATGGGTCTGGATGCACCGCAGGTGGAAGACGAGGCCAAGATGAAAAATATGAGACATGTCGTAGCGGCTCTCCTGGTGCTATTTTTATTTACCGGAGGCTGCGGCAAGAAAGACGCTCCGAAACCCAAAGAAGCGAAATCGCCCGAAGCTGCCAATGCCGGAGCTTCTCAGGTCTCCGCCGCAAAAAATGCCGATGATATGGTGAATCACAAGGTACTTTCGTTCAATCTGGAAGGGCTGAACGAGCGCGGCGAGAAGAAATGGGATGTGAAAGGCGAGTCGGCCGAAGCTATCTCAGAAAATCAGGTTAAATTGGATAATATAATAGCCTCGGCATATGGCGAGGAGTCGGAAGCCGTTATCACGGCGGACGAAGGCGTTTACGACAAGTCAAAAAACAACGTAACGCTCGAGAAGAACGTCCACGCGACTATCATGGCCACTCAGGGATTTACCGGTGACTTCGTCGAGGGCGCCGACAAGGCCAAAGATAAGAAGAAGCCCTCCGGCGCAAAAGGCGAAAAGCCGAAGAAGTCCAAGACCATTATCACTTGTGACGGCGAGGTGCAGTTCGATTACGAGAAGAACCAGGCGTACTTCAATAAGAATGTGAAAGTCGTGAGCGAGGACGGCACTATCGACGCCGATAAGATAACGCTTTATCTTAATTCGGATACCAGAAGGCTCAGCGAGATAGTCGCTGACGGGAACGTTAAGATAGTCAGAGGCGACAATACCTCGTTCAGTCAGAAGGCGAGCTACTCCGAAAATGACAAGAAAGTTACGCTTTCGGGCAGCCCCAAACTTATCCTGTCGCCTGAGGGCGGTATGGGTTTAGACGCTATAACCGGAGAGAAGAAGAAGTAATGCATCTACTCGAAGCTACAGGATTGGTTAAAGAATACGGATCCAGGCGCGTAGTCAATTCGGTCGCCATTAACGTCAAGCGCGGCGAGATCGTCGGATTGCTCGGGCCCAATGGCGCCGGCAAGACTACGACCTTCTACATGATCACAGGCATAATACCGCCGGATGCGGGGAAGATAATATTCGATCATCAGGACATAACTAAGATGTCGCTTCATAACAGGGCCCGCAGGGGCATCGGTTATCTCGCCCAGGAACCCTCCATCTTCAGAAAACTGACGGTCTTGCAGAATATCATGGCCGTTCTGGAGACTCTCGGTTTTTCGCCGAGGGAGAGAAAACGCCGCGCGGATGAGCTATTGAACGAACTTAAGATAACCCATCTGGCTAAGAATAAGGCATATACATTATCCGGCGGTGAAAAGCGCAGGGTGGAGATAACCAGAGCTCTTGTAACCAATCCCATGTTTATACTTTTAGACGAGCCGTTCAGCGGCATAGATCCTATAGCGGTCGCCGAATGTCAGGAGATAATCAAGGAACTGAAGAATAAAGGACTGGGAATACTCGTGACCGACCACAACGTCAGAGAGACTCTTACCATAACGGACCGTTCCTATTTAATGGCCGATGGAAATATATTAATATCCGGCACAAAGGAAGAGCTCATATCAAGCCCCAAGGCCAGAGAAATATATCTTGGTGAAAAATTTACAATGTAACAATTTTGTGATATAATCTTTTTTCTTTAATTTTATCGCCGCTTGTCAAATGAAAGGAACGAAAGAGTGAGATCTAAAGCGAAATCTATCGACGAATGCTCAACATTGCTTGAAATAGAAGCCTCCAAAGAGATCATAGATAAAGCCTTTGACGAAGTTTACGATGAGATAGTAAAAGTCGCCAATATACCGGGCTTCAGGGTCGGCAAGGCCCCTAAGAATATGGTGAAGATAAGTTACGCCAAAGCCGCCAAAGAGGAAGTCTTGAAGCGCTTGGTGCCGGAAGGTTATAAGAAAGCTCTCCTGGAGCATGGCATCACTCCGGTGGGAATGCCGGAGATAAGCGATCTGGTATTTGAGGAAGATAAACCGCTTACATTTAAGGCCAGAGTAGAGGTGAGGCCGAAATTCAAGCTTAAGAATTATAAAGGATTAAGCCTCTCGAAGAAGAAGGCGGCAGTGACCGATGAAGATATCAATAATGCCCTGAAGAGCCTTCAGGATATGCACGCTAAGTATATCTCGCCCGAGGATAGGCCCGTAAAGATGGGCGATTATGTAGTCAGCGATCTGGAGTGTACAGTTGACGGTAAGCCTATCCACAAGAAGAGGGAGAACCTCTGGTTGGTAATGGAGAAAGAATCATTTATACCCGGACTCGCCGATAAGATGACCGGACTTAAGAAAGGCGAGAGCGTGGATATAGACGCTAAGCTCCCCGATAAATACCCGGATCCGAAATTTGCCGGCAAGGAAGCTAAGTATCACGTATTGGCCAAAGAGATAAAAGAGCGTAAACTGCCGGATATCGACGACGAGCTGGCGAAAGATCTCGGCAAGGCGTCTCTCGAAGAGCTTAAGGCTGAGATCTCCAAAGAGTTACAGGCAAGGGCGATATCTATGAGCGATATAGATGTTGAGAACCAGATGCTCGGGAAGATCATCGACGATAACGTATTTTCCGTTCCGGCAAGCTTCGTCGCCAGACAGCTTAATCATATGGTAGAGGATGCCAAGCGCAAACTGCTTGAGAGAGGCTTTGGTAAAGAAGATCTGGATAAGAAGGATCAGGAGTTTAAGGATAAATATAAAGATGACGCCGAGAAGCAGATAAGGCTTCTCTTTATACTCGATGAGATAGCCGGTAAGGAGAAGATCGAAGTCTCGGACGAAGATATTAAAGAAGCATATAAGACTATGGCCGCTCAGAGCGGCAAGACGGAGGACGTCGTCAAGGCGTACTACGAGAAAGATAACCTGATCGACAGCCTCAGGGATAAACTGAGGGAAGTGAAGACGATAAAGTATCTTTTAGATAATTCCAAGATAATAGAAAAGTAGCGATATGCATAAAATCTGGAGGTTCGCATGAGTATGTTAGTCCCGATGGTAATAGAGACTACCGGCAGGGCCGAGCGGGCGTACGATATATATTCGAGATTGCTGAAAGACAGGATAATATTCATAGGCACTCCGATAGACGATATGGTCTCCAACCTTATAATAGCTCAGCTTCTCTTCCTGCAGATGGAGGCGCCCGAGAAAGAGATCAGCATATATATCAATACGCCGGGCGGATCGGTCACGAGCGGCCTGGCTATTTACGATACCATTCAGTTCATCAAACCGGATGTCAATACCTATTGCGTAGGACAGGCCTC
>CAZHIO010000091.1:0-4810 GCA_964532615.1 uncultured Planctomycetia bacterium | reverse complement strand
TTCCGATATGGCATCCTTGTCATCGGGCTTTTCTCTGTACAGATCGAGGTTGTATAACAGCCTGGCCCTGAGCATAGTCTTCTTGAGATTTTCCAGCGCTTGCTTTCTCTTATTCAGATCGCGTAATTCATCGGACCCGAACACTCTCTGCCGGAGCCTGGCCACCGCGCCTTTTTTAAACTCGGAAGCCGCGGCCTCATCTCTATCAAACGCCTCCCTCAATCTCTTCTCTTCTTTCACGATCTCTTCTTTGAGCTCTCTTCGGTAACCTGGTATCTCTTTATCGTCTTTATCTTTTCTTGTCTTCAATTCCTCTTTCCTAATATCGGCCGTCATCTTAATGATAAGATCAATCCTGTCTAACAGAGCTCTCATCAAACGTTGGGAACTGTCAGAGGGTTCCTGATTCTTAAAGTCATTCGCGACTGTATCTGTAATTCCGGCTATCAGATTGTCTATATTACCGAATATAGCGGCCAACTCCTCCTTTAAGCCGTCATCGGGTATATTTCCGATCAGCTTGTTAGCGCTCAGCGATAGCGCGGCGGCTTTTGCTTTCACTTTTGCCAAAAGATCCGGCTTATTGGCAAGAGCAGGCTCCATCAAGTAGTCGTCTTTTGCTTTTTCCAGAGCTTCTATATCAGCGCGTACAGATCTCCAGAACTTGAACCTGGGCCCTTCTATGATCTCTATCAGCTCCTTTATGCGGCCTTTAAAGATCCCTGCCAGCTTCAGGACCGCGGCAAGCTCGGCATGAGCCTTATCTTCCGATAAACCTTCTTGCGCGGCAAGATGCTCTTTCGCCCGGTCCACAGCCGTTATCTGCCCGTCCTTTTCGAACTTGATGAGCTTAAACAGATCGGTCATTGCCTGGGCAGCCTCCCCGACTCTTCCGTCCATCCTTATCCACTCTTCCATATCGGCATCAGACTTGGGAAGACGTTCATCTATAAGGGCGGCTTTCTCGGCCGCTTCCAGGGATCTTTCGGCAGGCGTGAGATACGCTCTCTCCATCATCACCTTTACCCAGTTATCCACTTCACCCGGAGACAACGGCCGCCAATTTGCCTTAGCCGCCCTATCGACTGTATACGTCGCCCTGAGGATGGCTTCGATCTTTCTGGCGTCTGTTATCTTTCTCTCGTAGAACGATTTTACAGTCGAATTAATAACGCCCTGACGGTATATGCCTCTGAAGTTATCGGCGCATTTTTTACGGTACTGCTCTATATACTCGGGAGTAAGCGTCACCCCTGCCTTCTTAGCCTTGGCTACGAGCTCTTCCGCGCGCTTGTCGGCATACCTGGCCTTCTCATCTTCATATTCTACGCCTTTTGCGGCGACCGCGACTATACCTTCATCGGCAAGCCGGCCTACCATCATTCTTAATCTCAGAACATTCTCTATGTCATCTAAGGATATAACTTTATCTTCCGGAAGCGGCTCAAATTTACTGTCTACGATGAACTCATCAGCCGTAGCCGAGATCTTACCGGCTCTGTACATTTTTTCGAAAGCGGCACTGGCGTCTTCTCTTATCCGCTGCTTTTCGGCATCCGTAAGATCCTCCTGTTTCTTACCGTAAGCTTTGGCTCTGCTGTTAATCGCTATATCTATATAAGCCTCTCTGTCGGCTTCTTTAAGCTTCTCTTCCTGGGGAGTTGCTTGCGGCATTAACATGCCTGAGGCCGCTAAATTCTTTATAGACGCCGCCAAAGCAAGCGCCATCCCGGGAAGCGCTGCACCTGGATCCTTCATGAGAGATTCCGTCGTATCGCGAACTCTCTTCCTGTATTCCAACAGTCTCTCGAGCTCCTTCATCGCGTTTTCATGTCCGGGCTGGCCGTCCTTAAGATCCTCTCTCAGGAACTCATCCAGATATAATAATCCGCCGACATAGTCGTACAGCTTCTCTTTACCCTGCTCATCCTCCGCGCTCTCATCGAACTTATTACCGCTGTAAAATTCATAAATAGGCTTCAGCTCGCGTATCCTGTTCATCCTATTCTTAATAGTTTCTGTTTTTTCCCATCCGTTTTTTATCCTGGATAGTGTATAGCCGAACAGGAACCCTACGCTCTTTTTGCCATCCGGGTCATCGATATTTGACGGATCGGGCCCGAATTTAATGACAGACGGATCGGCTTTATCCCGCAGTATAGCCAGCAACTGTCTGGCCTCTTCCTTAGCTTTAACGACTTTATTAAGAATATATCGCGCCTGATCAACGCTCCATCTATTGGCTTTAGCCAGATTGTAGAAACTCGTAAGAAGGCCCATATCGTTTGTGTTATCGACATTGAATGGTCTGGATTTTCCGGAGGCATCCGTAAGGTCGTAAACATTTTCTATATAAGGCCTTATCGCTATGAGATAATCGAAGAGTTCTTTTATCGAGCCTGTTATCTTTTTCATCTCATCATCGGTCAAAGGCCTCTCTTTGATAGCCTCTCTTATCTTCTTATTCTCCGGCAGCTCCAGAGCGTACTTCACGAAGTATATGCCATTACCGTATAGCTGACCCTCCCTCAAAAGCTTGACCTCTTTAACTATCTCGTTATTGACATCGGACAATTCATTGCCGAGCTCCTGACGCGCAATATCGTCAACCGGTAATAAGCCGATCTCGATCATGTAGATCCGCGCTCTGTAATCGTTGCGCTTAAGCATAAGATCGCGTAATCTGGCTCCTGCGGGCAGGGCCGCTAACCTCGTCTCCGTATAATCGCTGAAGAATTTACCAAAACCGGTCTCGTCCTTCTGGCTTATCCTGTTCAAGATGGTCAGGAAGTTATCAAATCCTGTATAAGCGTTATCTCCGTAAGAGTGTATATCCCCGGTAAGGAGCCTGAAGACGTTCCATGTTTCTATCTTTCCGCGCTCTTTTTGATCGCCGAATATTATCAGGCCCTCACCAAAACGCTTCTCTATTATTTTCTTCACTTCATGTATTGCTTCTATGCGCTCATCGTTGGTCATCTTATAGAATTCTTTTTCATCCAGGTCTATTCCGAGTTCCAGCATCCATTTGAAGTAACTTTTAAGTTCAATAGCTCCGGGTTTCTCTTTTCCGGCTGCCTCGCCCATCCTTTCGCGCTCTCCGGTCTTTTCGTGATTATATATATCATCGATAACTACCCTAAGATCAACCTGCGGATTAGCCATTTTACGGCTCGCGGCATAGCTAAGGATTCCTATAAGCGACAGATTGACTTTATCTCCGATTCGCTTAGCCTTGCCTCTTATGCTGATATCATTAAGATGGCTTAGTTGATCTATCGCGAGATATCCTTCGTAGTGTTTACCCCATCTTATCACCTGATCTATTCTATTGGCTATCCGGGCAGCTTTATCTCCGCCCTGGTCATAAACCTCTGCCATAAAGCCTAATTTTTTTGTCATCTCCTCAGTAGAGAGCTTATGCGCCTTTCTGTGCGCCTCAAAAAGAGCTATCCAATCGTTTAAATTCAGATCGCGGTTATCGTCTTTATATTCTATGAGCATCTTATCGAGCAAGAACGTTATCGCTTTTTCATAACTTCCGGGTACGACTATAGGCGCTGCGTGAACAGGCTTCCAGTCAGGGTCATTCATATTGTAAGCCAACCGGATCATCTGACCCTCTTCCGGAGGAGTGGCTTTATTAGTTTCCGCATCCAGCTTATCTCTCGTAGCCCGCTCAAGCTCCGCCTTTGCCGCTTTTTGGGCTTCCTCTAATTTTTTCAGGTCCGTTATTTGCCGCGCCAGCCTGATATTTTCTCTCCCGGCCGGAGTCTGGGCCCTTATCTTGGCGGCGGCATTGATGTGCTCTCTCTCAAGTCCTTCAAGCTTCTCCGGTGTAAGTCCATATAATCTGAGCTGCGCGTTAACCAAAGCGTAGATCTTCAGGTAACTGTTCTCCGCATTAATATAATCTATCTGCGCCTGCTCATATCTCTCGATCGATTCCCTATACCACGGTATCCTGCCGTCCTTAAACGCCTCCCTGTCTTTATCGATCTCTCTCCTTGAGTATAAGAGCTGTTCTTCGGAATTCTTCAACACTTCGTATGAGCGGGCAAGATCAGCAAGCATGGCGCTAAGCTGATGCTTTACCTCCAGGACCGCTGTGTCGATCTGCTCTTGGGCAAGCTCGCTCCTTAATCTGTCGGAAATCTCTTGAGCCTTAAGCTTACCTCCATCGAATATGGTTTGTGTCACCTTAATACGTAGATCCTGGTCCAGCAGCCCAAGCGTAGCTCCGATACTTACCTGCGGCAGGATCCTGTCCAATCCGCTTTTTTGAAGTCCGAGATCAGCTTTTATTTTCTCCAACTCCATGATCTTTAATCTGGCGTCTTCAGGCATTGACTGGACAAGAAGAGCATTGAGCCGATCCGTAAATACGGGTGTATCTCTCCGGATGACTTCGGAGGCTACGTCAGTATCCGAGCTGATCGTCCTTGTGAGCGTCTGCAGATTAAACGTGGCTATCTCAAGGGACTCCCGGGCCAACGCCACCAGCGAATCGGCCTCTTTAAGAGCATCTTCCGGGCCGATCAATTGACGTATATCGGACATGGGGGCGGCTTTGGCTATATTGAGATCATTCTCACGGTTTCTCTTCATCTCTTCCGCCAGCCTTACCATCTCTTTGGCTTTTAACAGATCATATGCCGCGATTCTTACCCTAAGAGTTGCCATAAAGTCCGCCTGACGTTTCTGATATTCTGATATCTTTACATTGGCGTCAGCTATCCCTATGCTGTTCTCGTATAGTCTGTTAAGAAGATACTCGAAACTCAATCCGATGTCAGCCTGGAATTTAGTC
>CAZHIO010000090.1:0-4853 GCA_964532615.1 uncultured Planctomycetia bacterium | reverse complement strand
GTAATAGTTTAGCCAAAAGAAGTAATCCGACGAGGACGTAGGGGAGGTTTAAACCTCCCCTACGTCGGGCGAGCTTCTTTACGCTAAGCTATTACGGTAAAATAGCTATTTTAATTAATCTAAGGAGCTTTAGAGATGAAGAAACTGGTTCTGCTGCGTCATGGCGAGAGTACGTGGAATAAAGAGAATAGGTTTACGGGCTGGACCGATGTTGATCTTTCCGATAAGGGGAGAGAGGAGGCGGCCAAGGCCGGAGCAGTTTTAAAGAAAGAGGGTTTTACCTTCGATGTGGCATATACATCCGTATTGAAGAGGGCCATACGCACGCTCTGGACGGTTTTAGATAAGATGGACCTTATGTGGATACCGGTAAATAATTCCTGGAGGCTCAACGAACGCCATTATGGAGCCCTGCAGGGGCTGAATAAATCGGAGACTGCGGCGAAATTCGGAGAAGATCAGGTATTGGTATGGAGAAGAAGTTATGATATACCTCCCCCGGCCTTAGAAGAGAGCGATCCCAGAAATCCGCGTAATGATCCGCGCTATAAAGGTCTGCCTGTGAGCGATCTGCCTCTTACGGAATGTCTTAAGGATACCGTGAACAGATTCTTACCGTATTGGCATAGCACGATCGCCCCCATAGTTAAATCGGATAAGAGCGTTATCATTGCGGCTCATGGTAACAGCTTAAGAGCCCTCGTAAAATATTTAGACAATATCCCGGATGATAAGATAGTCGCCTTAAATATTCCGACCGGGCTTCCACTTGTGTACGAGTTGACCGATGAGCTGAAGCCGATAAAGAGTTATTATCTCGGGGATCCGGAAGAGGTCAAGAAGGCTATGGAAGCTGTGGCTAACCAAGGAAAAGCCAAAGGTAGCGGTTAGTTAGTTCATAGTTCATAGTTCATAGTTCATAGTTAATAGTTGATAGTGTGGGAGGCGGGATGATCAAGATAAAGAGAGCTCTTATAAGTGTTTCAGATAAGTCGGGTCTGGAAGACCTTGTAAGGGTTTTAGCTAAATTCGGAGTGGAGATAATCTCTACCGGCGGTACATCTAAAGCGATCGCCGCACTCGGGGTTAGCGTAAAAGATGTCTCGGACTATACGGGGTTTCCTGAGATCATGGATGGCAGGGTAAAGACGCTGCATCCGAAGATACACGGCGGACTGCTCGCTCTTCGCGGAAATCGCGAACACATGGAAGCCGCGAAGAAGCACGATATATCCCTTATAGATATGGTAGTGGTGAATTTGTACCCGTTTGAAAAGACGATAGCTTCGCCCGATACAAAACTCGAGGAGGCCATAGAGAAGATTGACATCGGCGGGCCGTCTATGCTCAGGAGCGCGGCGAAAAATTACAAGTCCGTATGCGTCGTCTGCGATAGCGCCGATTACAAGAGAATTATCGGCGACATGGAAAAGACATCCGGTTCTATTACCGAAGAGCTTCTGTCGGAACTGGGTATGAAGGTATTCCGCAGGACATCGGCTTACGATTCCGCGATATATAATTACCTGAGCTCCCGTCCGGGCTCAAAAGATTCCGGCGGAAAGTCGTTCCCCGAATCGCTCACGCTTAATTATAAAAAACTTCAGGACCTGAGATACGGCGAGAATCCGCACCAGAAAGCCGCTTTTTATAAGGATCTATCATCCGATGAACCGGGGTTGACGACGGCGTTACAGCTCGGAGGGAAAGAGCTATCATTCAATAACATAATCGACCTTAACGCCGCGCTCGAGATAGTGAAGGAATTTGAAGCTCCGGCTGCCGTTATAATAAAACATACGAATCCGTGCGGAGCGGCTACCGCAGGCACGCTTAAGCAGTCTTATATAGACGCTCTGGATTGTGACCGCCTGAGCGCTTTCGGAGGCATAGTAGGATTCAACAGGCCTGTTGATATACAGGTTGCCGAGACGATATTGGAAGAGGCGGATTTTGTGGAATGTATTATCGCGCCGTCGTTTGACTCCGCCGCGCTCGAGGCATTGAGGAAGAAGAAGAATCTTAGGTTGATAGAGGTAAAGGATCTGAACGTAGAGGCGACGGATGCCGCTCCCGATATTAAAAGGGTTACGGGAGGGCTGCTTATACAGAATAGAGATGACGTCGCGCTGAGAGAGTCGGACTTGAAGTTTGTTACGAAAGTAAGGCCGAAAGAAGCCGAGCTTAAGTCGCTTCTATTCGGATGGATAGTGGCAAAGCATGTTAAGTCTAACGCTATAGTGCTCTGCAGAGGAACCAAGACAGTAGGCGTCGGCGCGGGGCAGATGTCGAGAGTGGATTCGGTAGCAATAGCCGCGCAGAAGGCCGGCGGCTTGTCCAACGGTTCCACTCTTGCCAGTGACGCGTTCTTTCCAAAAGAAGATGGTATCGAGGCCGCCGCGCGCGCCGGCGTAACCGCTATAATTCAACCCGGCGGCTCCATAAGGGACGCCGAAGTGATCAAGAAAGCCGATGAGCTCGGCCTCGCTATGGTATTTACCGGAGTCAGACACTTCAAACATTAATGCATGACCTACCAAGAAGCCTCACAATATCTCGATAGCTTCATTAATTACGAAAATAGAGACGGATGCGACTATGGTCAATCCTTTAAGCTCGAGAGGATGATCAAGCTATCCCGTTTACTCGGCGATCCGCAGAAAGACGTTAGATCTATCCATATCGCCGGGACCAAGGGTAAAGGCTCCACATCCGCAATGATTCACTCTATCCTTAAGAGCGCGGGGTTTAAGACCGGACTTTACACGTCTCCGCATCTTGAGTCTTTCCGTGAAAGGATAAGGATAGGCGATGATATGATCGGTGAAGACGACGTCTGCGATCTGCTGGATGCCCTTAAGAGAGCCGTGGACCTTATGCCGGGCGACAAGCCGTCTTTCTTCGAAATCTATACCGCGCTGGCATTCATGTATTTTAAGAGAGAGGCTGTCGATTTCGCGGTATATGAAGTCGGCCTCGGCGGCCGTCTCGACGCTACAAATGTTATAGATCCTCTGGTATGCGCGATCACACCCATAAGCTATGAGCACACGCAAATGCTCGGGGAGACTCTGGCGAAAATAGCTTACGAAAAATCCGGGATAATTAAAAGAGAGGCTATATGCGTTTCGGCCCCGCAAGAATCCGAGGTCCTCGAAGTGATAGATAGAATATGCAAAGAGAGGTCCGCTCAGCTTATGCTTGTCGGCCGCGATATAAGATACAGAGAGTTGTCGGCAAGCGATAAGGAAGAGGTCTTTGAAGTGACGTCTATTTTCGAGAAATATTCTAATTTGCACATGAAGATGCTCGGCCTGCATCAGGTGGTGAACGCATCACTCGCGATAGGAGTTATCGAGGCTCTCCGCCTAAGCGGGGTCCTCATCGAAACCGGCGCCATAAAGAAGGGGATAGAAACGGTAATTTGGCCCGGCAGGTTAGAACTTATCAGAAAGAGAAGCCCGCGCGTTATTCTCGACGGCGCCCAGAATGGCGCAAGCGCCGAAGCGCTATCCCGCTCGGTGAGAAGATTATTTAAATATAAGAGACTTATTCTGGTATTGGGAGTATGCAAGGATAAAGATATAAAAGCCATTTTAAAGAAGCTGGTGCCTATATCGGATACGATAGTCCTGACAAGAGCTAATGTGGCCGACCGCTCCATGGATCCCGCGCTGATACACGCTCTTATAACGCCGAAATCCAAGGATGTTATATTGACCCAAAATGTAAATGACGCGATCGATAAAGCGCTTGCGAAAGCCGGACCATCCGACCTTGTGCTGGTGACCGGATCTTTGTTTGTTGTAGGCCAGGCTCGGACGATAATGCTAAAGAGACCTATAGAATGACCTATATATATCCCGATGATACTATAGCCGCTATATCTACGCCTGCGGGCGAGGGAGGTATAGGCATAGTGCGCTTGAGCGGCGCGCTAAGCATAGCCATAGCGGATAAGATATTTTATCCGGCCTCCGGAAAAAAGCTCGCTACCGCGGATGCGTACACAGTACATTACGGAAAGATTAAAGAGTCGAAGGTCTCGAAAGCGATAGACGAAGTTCTGATCACTGTGATGCGCGCTCCGAAGAGCTATACTAAAGAAGATGTGGTCGAGATAAATTGCCACGGAGGACTTCAGCCGGTAAGGAAAGTGCTGGAACTCGCGGTCAAGGGCGGGGCCAGGACGGCGGAACCGGGAGAGTTCACGAAGAGGGCTTTCTTAAACGGCAGAATAGATCTGACGAAAGCGGAGGCGGTCATAGACGTCATCCGCTCCAAGACAGAAACCTCTCTGAGGGTTGCAATGGGTCAGCTTGACGGCGATCTTTTCAGGGAGATAGACGCTATCCGCGAAATGATACTCGACATTACGTCAGAGCTCGAGGCGGCTGTGGATTTTTCCGAAGAGGATATAGGCTTATCCGGCAAGAGGATGATATCGCGTAACGTCCATAAAGTTATTCTGGGTTTAAAAAGGCTTATCGATACCTACTCCGGCGGTTCGATCCTTAAGGACGGAGCGCTGGCAGTAATATGCGGCAAACCTAATGTCGGAAAGTCGAGTCTGATGAATCTTCTCTTAAAGAGGGATAGAGTGATAGTCTCCTCAATACCGGGCACGACCCGCGATGCGGTCGAGGAGATGATCAGCCTGAACGGTATTCCTATAAGGCTTGTAGACACGGCAGGTATTGCCAGCACTAAAGATCCGCTGGAGAAAGAGAGCGTAGCGAGAAGCAAAAAGTATCTGGCGATAGCGGATATCGTTATATTGGTAATGGACTACTCTTCTAAGATCGATGCGGCCGATCTGGATATCATAAAGTTATGCGCCGGCAAAAAGAAGG
>CAZHIO010000089.1:0-4871 GCA_964532615.1 uncultured Planctomycetia bacterium | reverse complement strand
TTCGTTCTTCTTTTTTCGATTTCAGTTTATCAATAGTTGAGCGTATTCGTTCAACAAATCCTACAAAAGACTCTGCTCCTTCTCCATCGCAATATGTTGGATCACATGCCTCCCAGTATCCTTTAACCATATCCATGCGCTCCAAGCCTGTAGTATTCTTACATTTAGGCTGAGCCAAGTAGGTAAATTCGTGTATCTGCCATTCTTCACAAGGAATATGTGGATGCTTATCTCTTGTTGGTTTAGCAGTTTCTACAGTCCTGATGTATTTGGATGTTACGATCAACTCTGGAGGGATTTTGAGATTACACGCAAGCTCTTTAACCTGTTTATGTCCTAATGGCGTAAGTCTAACTTGTGCCGGATCAGAAGTCCGGGCGCCTGCATTGGCTTCGCTTTCACCATGTCGTATAAGCCAGACTTTTTTATGCTTCATAAAACCTTTTGCTTTCTACTTTCCAGCCACTTATCTATCTCATTCAGATCAAATCTTACAATACGCCCAACTTTGTAATAGGGAATCTGCTTCATAGAAGTCCATGCATATATTGTTTCGATGCTTATGCCAAGGTATGTCGCAAGCTGTTGCGCATCGATCAAGGTCTTCGCCACTTTATCCTCGCACGCCCTTATTAATCCTTGATTAAGATTTCAAAAGTTTCCGGATTCATTTCAGCAAGCGTCTTCCAGTCTACATTGTATTTATCTTTAAGTATGCGCTTCTTCTCGTTCCAAAATAAATGACAATGAGTTGTTTTACTACTCCGAACGTTCGATCTTTTACTTAATTCTTGAAGAGCCTCTTGTTCTGCTTCTTTGAATGTCTTTTTTAGTTTCGGATCTCGCTCTTTAATATCATGTCGTAAACCCTCCCTGTCTTCAAAATAATCCATTTTATTACTCCCTTATCATCTTCCCCGCCTCAGCCTCGCATCTTCTTGCTTCAATAGATCCGCGGCTTTAGTGCCTGCCGAAAGTCGAGGCTATTTCTTTTTTTCTGGTGCAGTATAAACATATCCATAATCTTTAATCTCAACCCAATTTTTTTGGGGTAAATCCAAACCCCAGCTCTGCCCTGTTGTGGTATCGTATTTAATCGTTAGAAAACCTGACATATCGCTACCTTGATTCATAACAATTTTATATCGTTCGTTTGAACTTATAATTATCAATGATGACGCGATAATACTTATTCCGATGATGAGTGCCACGATAATATTTTTCATATTAAACCTCCTATATTTTTCTGGGGTGTGTCGAAAGTCGAGGCTCTATTGACTTCCCATCATTCCACCAATAATCGTTATGATAAAGCCTGCGACAATAGCCCAGAACACTACGCTCCATCGTCCTTCATACCACCGAAGTTGCTTTTTTAAGTCGGAATGACAATGCTTGCACCTTATAGCTTTATCCTGAATCTCTTCAGCACAGAAAGGGCATTTCTTCATCACTCGCTCCTTTCAATTATTTTGCGGTGGTTTCTGAAGATTGAGGATTCTTCATCAGTCTTCGATTGCCTGCTAATTTTACTGCCTCAAGAAGGTTGCGTTTCTCTTTATCTTGAGGATGATTTATAGAGTCTAATTCTACGACTTTAATATATTGCAGAATTTCTGCCTTTGACATCTTGTCAGCTTTTAAGCAAAAATCTATGTATGCTTTCTTAGCGTAAGAATGCTCTGCATTAGTTGATAAATACGAGAATAAGCGTGCAATTATTAGTATAACAACAAAAGCGGAAATTTTTCCGAAGGGGGACCGATGTTTTTCACCTTGTTTATTCTGTAACCCCGAATCTATATTATTATCAGACAAGTTGCTCGGAAGCTCAGCTTCACAAGCTAAGCAGACTTTCCAGCTATCATCATAAGTTTTATCACATTTTGGACATTTTCTCATACGCTCCTTTCAATTATGCGGTGGTTATACTTTCGATATTTCGGGCTTTTGAATGTAATCATCTTTTGTCATATTCGCCATTAAAATAGCCCGAGTGATAACGATTCTCCATACATACACGATACCGACAGAAAGTATGCAGGCGAGTATATAAACAAATGTTTCAAAGCCTTGTCTGAAGCGTCCACCTTTTGTCATTACACACCTCCGTTATTTTATCAGCAACAAAATCTCAAGGCTTCTCTCGAGGCTCTGTCATCTTTTTTATTTCGGCATAAGACATAAACAAGAATATTATTAAGCACCAAATAGCAAATAAGACATGGGAACTATTATTGTTTATTACTCCCTCTATTGCAAAATAGATTGTGGATATAGAGGTTGAATACCCGATTATCATTAGTAGAAAACCTCTTACCATTTGACCCATCTTACACCTCCGTTATTTACCTAATCTCAAGGCTATTTCTTACCCGTAGTATCTTGATGCAAATCAACGGAAATTTGCTGTTGGGGAACCATAAAATCCCCATTTCTACCGTAGGCATCAACCTTACCATTTACAAGACGAACATAGTAAGGAGTCAATGTATCATCCATAATGTTGTCGAGCAATTTGTAATTTAGGTATTCGCAAGTTCCATCTGCGCTCACGCTGATAGGATTCCCAAGAGTTTTAATAACTTGCTCTTTTGGCATACCAATACTTATTTTGTTCATAGCGGAAGAGGTTGAGCATCCGCAAATAAATAAACAGCATATAAGACTTAACACGAATATCTTTTTCATCGCACGCTCCTATTTTAGTGTGCCGAAAGTCGGGGCTAGCTATTATTCCCGATTTTAATAAATTTCTAAGAAGCTTATGTTTTGAATTTGAGCGCCATAAACAAATTACATAACACTAATGCAATAGTGATTATGCCAATCACAATAATTAGCAGGATTTTGGATTCTTCATTGTCGGGTGGCGGCCACATCCTACACCTCCTTTATTTTATCAACTCTGTTGGGGTAGTTAATAACGCCTTGGCAATATGCTCTAAATCGTGTAATCGTGGCTCTCTTTCGCCAGTTTCCCACATAGCAATAGTTGATTGCTTAACTTTGAGTATTATAGCAAGCTCTTGTCGTGTTAGGCCTGCTTTCTTACGCGCTTCTTTAAGGCTTTTGGCAAAGTTTATCTCTGCTCTATCACTTTTGCCTTATCATAAAGCTCTTGCAGGGTTAATTGATCGTTACCTTGCTCCTGTGATATTTTGTACATTTCGGGCAAATATATTTCATAATCTTCGTGAGCTTTTACCAATTCTTCCATTTGTTTTTTTAGCTCCTGGTCTATGGGCCAATTCTCATCCGGATCTATGACTTCTCTGATCCTTGGCTTCCAGAGTAACCACTTCCCGTCTACTTGCCGAACATCCCAATATCCCTCGAAATATTTATAGACGATTTCATTGTCAACCAGATCCTTGGTAGATAACTTTACGTTTATTCTGTTTGCTATTTTTTTATCTGGCCTAATGAGAACAATGGTTGTGTCGAGAAGCGGCCTATATCCATACGCCCACTGCTTAAAGCTGTATCCCTTGACAAAATTATCTGATAGAAGCTCGAAAGCCTTTTCCAGCTTACGGGCTTTGAGATAATTGTAAAAAGCCTTTACGGCTTCGAGAGCATTCTTATTGGGCTGGAAGACTGTTTTATTCACATCTTTGAGAGGATCTTCGGAAGCAGACATCTCTCGGTATTTCTCTATAATGGAATCTGAGGAGATGGCTATGCTCAATCCACCTAACCCCGCGGTATTAACGCCGACCACTTCGCCATAGATATTCACCATCGGACCGCCGCTTACCCCCGAAACAAAGGTCATATCCGTGTTGAGATATTGAACGCCACTTTTCCTGTCTTTAACGACTCTTGATAATGACCCCCGACTAACGGATGCCTCTCCGGGCAAACTGCCCCCGAGCGGATACCCTATGGAAAAGACGTCCTCCGCGGGGCTTATTTCATCAAGACGCGCTAATTTCAACGTTGGAAGGTCTTTACTGATCTTAATAACTGCGAGATCAGCACCTTTATCAGCCATAATAACCTGAGCTGTTTCGAAGGTATAGTCCGGTAATATAACTTTAGGATTAGGCTCGGATTCGATCACATGAAAATTGGTTAAGATAAGTCCATCTTTTTGGAAGGCGAACCCTGACCCCTCGGACTCTCCGCCTATAACACGCACAACCGATCGCCGCACCTTCTCCACGGTATTCTTTTCGGTGCACGCTATCTTTCCAGGGCCACCGAGCTTATTCTCTATTCTTTGAATCCGATCAGATAGCTTGAAAACTTCGTAACATGTGTATGCAACCGTGCTCACAAGAATAATAGCCAAAGATGTTTTAATAAAATTTTTCATTTTATATATTTGATTAAACAACCCCTTTGATTAGCGTCCTCATAGCCCAGATAATGAAACGGATAATTGAACTATATCTATTTCAATATCCTCACCGCCCAAATAATGAAGCAAACAATTTGTGGGCGGTCTAGTTTCTGGGGAAAGAGCCACAGTTACCCTCAAAACATTTTTCAAGCAACGGTATTATTTGATTAATTGCTATTATGGCCTGCAAGGCCATTTCATAGACTACTTGGTTAATTATAGTTTCTTCCCCATATTTATGCGATATCAATCTTGCCGAGCCATTGACTATGGTGAGAAGATTATCTGGTATTTCAGGATCAACATGTGCCCCACCAAGTTTGTTTGCAGCCCATAATACTAATTGCCTACGCGTATATACTATCTTACCTTCCAGATATACAATTTCATCCCAATAGTCATTAAATGCTTTATTAACTAGGAAAGGGGCATCAAATAATGGTATTTTTTTGCCGACTGTAAACCCTATATATAAAACATCATGTTTATCGAAAACGTAACTTTTCCCGCGAAAATATAAAGG
>CAZHIO010000088.1:0-4873 GCA_964532615.1 uncultured Planctomycetia bacterium | reverse complement strand
ATGGATCTTCTCGAGATCTCCGAACGGAACGAACAGCTTCTCGCCGTCGGCATACTCCACTACCAGATGTTCGACGTACCGTTTTCCTATCTTCAGCTTCTCTATGCCGTGGTACTTTCCTATCCCGTGTTCTGCATGAACAACGTAATCTCCGGATTCTATATCGACAAAATTATCTATCGGAGATTCTCCGGACGCGGAGAACCCTCGATGCTGTATCTTTCTTCGATGCATGCCTTTTATGGGAAGTATTATGGCTACGCCGTGGGTCTCTATATTCTCGTATGTGATGGGGTCGACGCTTCTTATCTTTTCGACCTTGTTTCCGAGGAGCTCTATCCTTACGGGATATTCGAATGTGAGCGGATAAACTGTGACGGTATCGCCGAGACGGGAGAAGTCCCCTTCCTCAGCGACCCTCTTTGAGGCGCGATAGCCGTACTCGACAAGTTGAGCCGACAACTTCTCTACGTCTATCTCTTCATTTAAGTAGATCTTTATCGATTCGAACACCGCTACATCTTCTTGGGAAGCGAAACTCCCAATAAACGTAAGCCATTGGCAAGCACTATCCTGACGCAGTCGACCAGCACCGTCCTGGCCTTAGTCAGGCGCGGATCGTCCCCGACGACCCTGTGCTTATTGTAAAATGCGTGGAACGATCCGGCCAGGTCCTGCAGGTACTGAAGAACGACGTAAGGCTCGAGCGTCTTTGCGCTCAGGGCCACAACCATGGGGAATTGCCTGAGGATGCGCATTATCTCGATCTCTTCGGCCTCGATAAGAAGCCCGGGATCGAAGGCCGCCGATACGTCTGAATCCTTGCCGTATTCAAGAATAGACCATATGCGGGCGTGCGCGTACTGAATATAAAATACCGGGTTCTCGGCGGATTCCTTCTTGACCACGTCCATATCGAAGTCGAGATGGCTCGACATCCTTCTCATTATAAAGCAGAATCTCGCGACATCTTTACCGACCTCATCCATGACCTCCCGGAGGGTAACGAACTCTCCGGCTCTGGTAGACATCGATACCACCTGACCGTTCCTGTACAGCGTGGCAAGTTGGACTATCAGCACGGAAAGGGAATCTTCCGGGTATCCGAGCGCTCTTATCGCGGCCTTAATCCTGGGAATATATCCGTGATGATCCGGGCCCCATATATCGATCAATTTGCCGAATCCGCGATTAAACTTCTCCAAGTGATAAGCGATATCGGGGGTAAGATAAGTCGAGCTGCCGTCCGATTTATAGATGACCCTGTCTTTGTCATCGCCTAAGAGAGTGGACTTAAACCATATGGCGCCTTCGCTCTCAAATATGAAGCCTTTATCTCTGAGGATATCAACGGCTTTTTCGATCTTGCCGGATTCCCTTAAGGATTTCTGGCTATACCATACATCAAACTTAACTCCGAAGTCATCGAGATCCTTCTGTATGTCGGTCAGGATCCATTTAAGCCCGAACTCCCTGAAGATATCTATATCTTCAGTATTCACATGGCCGTCTCCGTGCAGATCTTTGAAATCCTTAGCGATATCTACCACATAAGAGCCTTTATATCCGTCCTCCGGAAATTGGCAGAGCGCTCCGCAGAGCTCCAGATACCGCGCGCGGATCGACCTGCCGAGAATATTCATCTGATTGCCTTCGTCATTAAGATAATATTCTCTTGCCACATCATATCCCTGAAATTTCATAATATTGGCGAGGCTATCCCCGAGAGCCGCTTGTCTTCCGTGCGCAATAGTCAGGGGGCCTGTCGGATTCGCGCTGACAAATTCGATCTGCATCCTGGAACCCCTGCCGATCTCTGAGCTGCCGTAATTATCGGATTCTCTGGCTATCTCGTTCAGGACGCTTGAGAGATACTCTTTACTTATGAAGAAATTTATAAAACCGGGTTTTTTGATCTCGACGCCGGAGACGGCGCCTCTTAGGGGCGATGCTTCGACCAGCTTCTCGAACTCCTCCTTTATCAGATTCGCAAGATCCATCGGAGGCTTTGCGGCGATCTTGTTAGTCTTCAGGGCAATGTTTGAAGAAAGGTCGCCGTGGGATCTGTCTTTAGGGATCTCTAATTCTACTCTTGTTTCGCGCTCAGGCTGAGGCTGAATATTAAGGCGCGAGAGCGCCGATTGCAGGGAGCTTTCCAGAAGAGACGTTATATTTTTTTCGATATCGCCATAACGCATTTATATCTTACTTGCTCTTTTTTCTGTTTGTCTTCTTGGGCTTATTCGCGATCTTACGGACACGTCTCTTCACGGATTTTTTCACTCTTTTCTTTCGGGCCTTACCGGATCTCTTAGCGGGTGATACAGGCTCTTTAAATCTCTCCTGAGGAGCATCTGCCCATAGCTCCTCCAGATCGTAACGTTTACGCACATCTTCCAGGCATATATGTCCTACCACATCACCGAAATCGATCAATATCCAGGCCGCTTCCCTTTCACCTTCAATATGTTTAAGTCTTACGCCCCGGCCTCTAAGCGTCTTCACTATATGATCTGAAATGGCGCGGACCTGAGTGGTGGACCGTCCGCTCGCGATCACAAAACGATCGCATATGCCCGATATCTTTCTCATATTGATGGTTACTATATCTATGCCCTTCTTGTCGGAAGCGGCGGCGGCCATAGCCAGCGCCTTGCGTTTTGAGTCGATAGTAATGCTCCTTCGTTAAAAGCGTCAATAAAAAGATTACACAGACCGGAAGCTATATCTTATCGCCCCTAATCTGTGTAATCGAATAATTACTTGCCAGCAAGGATCTTATACATTCCGGTGTTGCAGGTTGAGCACTTCCCCTTCATCGCCTGTCTCTTGTTCTTCATTGTAACTTCTTGAGTGTCTTTCATCTCTTTCTTTGATTTACACTTCACGCAATATCCCATCTCGGCCATCCTATATCACCTCCTTAAGAATTGAGCTTGAACATCAACCCTTCGACTTCCCAGTAAAAAACTCCGGGTACGCTCAGGGTTGATGCTGAGCAATGTCGAAGTATCAAATTTTCTCGATTATACACCTTAAAAGCCGCCGACGTCAAGAGAAACCGTCGCTTATTTATACAGCTTACGTTCGGTTATATAGCCGCGCACCTTTTCATGGACCAGATATCTTATAGATCTGCCTTCTTTGAGGCGTTTTCTTATATCTTCCGATGATACCTCTATCGGAGTGATGACTACGGTTTCAACTTCCTTAGGCACATCCTTTACCGGGTATCCGGGGCGGTTGGCGACCACGAACTTCGATATCTTAAATATATCGTTAACGCTCTTCCATGAAAAGAGGTCCTTAAGCAGGTCCGATCCGGTTATGAAATACAATTGAACATCGTTTCCGTACTTAACGCGGAACTCTTTAAGAGTATCTATGGAATATGACGTCTTCTTTATGCCTATTTCGAAGCTTGATACCTCAAACGACGGATTGTCCGATATGGCGAGCTCTACCATCTTAAGCCGGTCCTGCGGTTTTATATTTCCGTCCACGCTCTTATGGGGAGGCATATACGACGGGACAAAGACAACCTTATCAAGTTTCAGTTTGGACAGAGCCTCTTCGGCAAGAATCAGATGCCCTATGTGGATAGGATTAAACGTCCCGCCCAGTATACCTATTTGCATTGCGCTATTCCTTTTATGTTATGTCCAAACCGCGCTATCGGCTATTTCCTGATCTGCCCGTTCCCGACAATGACATATTTATACGATGTAAGCTCTTCGAGCCCCATGGGGCCGCGCGCGTGCAGCTTATCTGTGGATATGCCCATTTCGGCTCCTTTGCCGAATTCGCCGCCATCGGTAAACCTCGTCGAGGCGTTGACAAAGACGCAAGCGGAATCAACCTCACCCAGGAACTTCTCGGCGTTCTTCTTATTTCCGGTTACTATAGAGTCGGAATGATATGATCCGTATTTCATAATGTGGCTTATGGCCTCATCCACATCCTTCACAACCTTAACCGACAGGATGAGATCCAGGTATTCCGCATACCAGTCTTTTTCGGAGATCTTTTTTACCCCGGGAGAGATCCGGCGGGTCTCGGGACATCCCCTGATCTCTACGCCCGCATCGGTAAAACGTTTTATCATCTTGGGTAAAAAGTTTTTAGCTGCGTTGCGATGAACCAGCATAGTCTCCATCGCGTTACACGCGCTGGGCCTCTGGACTTTCGCGTTAAAGCAGATATCTTCAGCCATCTTAAGATTGGCGGTCGCATCGACGAAAGTATGGCAGACCCCCTTATAATGCTTTATGACGGGTATCCTCGACTTCCCTGTGACTTCGCGTATAAGAGACTCTCCGCCCCTCGGGATAACGAGATCTATCGAACCTGCCTGACAAAGCAATTCATTCACAATGCGCCTGTCGGTATCGGTTATCATCGCGATCGAATCCTCAGGAATACCTCTCTTCACGGCGATATCTTTTAAGATATCGAATATGGCGATATTGGAGCTTATAGCCTCGCTTCCGCCGCGCAATATGACCGCGCTCGAGGATTTTAGACATAGCCCCACGCAGTCGCTCGTAACATTCGGCCGGGCCTCATATATTATTAATATAACGCCTATAGGCACTCTGATCTTCTTTATTACCAGCCCGTTGGGCCGCCTTCTTCTCTCTATGACTTCGCCTATAGGATCCTTAAGGGCGGCGATCTCGGCGAGAGAGCCGGCCATGAGCGCTATCCTGGATTCATCCAGACGCAGCCTGTCTATGAGCGCGCTCGACAACCCTTTCGCCCTGGCTCGGGAAATATCCCTACTGTTGGCCCTAATTATATAAGAGGATCTCTTCATAAGCGCATCACTCATAGCCAGAAGAGCTTCGTCTTTAACGCCGGTATCTATGATCGC
>CAZHIO010000087.1:0-4902 GCA_964532615.1 uncultured Planctomycetia bacterium | reverse complement strand
GGTAAATGGTGGAATCCCTGCAATGGTAAGAAAGAAAACAGAGATAGAGTATCGAGCGGTTTTAGTTCGATTAGCGCAGTATCAATTTCGGCAGTGTCTGAGACAGTCACCCCTGCGGTTGCAGTTTCTGAGATAGTTGTTACACCAGCTGAACCTATAGCTGCGGCGCCGGTTCTGCAATTGACCGCTGAACCACCGGCCCCGGCAGCAGAAGCAGTCGTTCCGCCTGCTGTCGCCGCGCCTGCGGCAGCGCCAACCTATAAATATAATGAAGGCATCGAAGCGCTCGGGCAATTAGCAATCGCGCGATCAGCCGATCTAAAGAGATCCGGTTCACTCAAAAAAACAACTGTTGTAGTAGACGGTGATCCGGGAACAGGTAAGACCACTTTAGCGAAAGCGCTTGCGGCGCGGCTTCAAGAGAAGCTCAGCGCCGGTGCGGTGAGATACTTCGATAAAGACGATTTCTTCAAAGACGAATTTCTTAAAGAGAATAGCATTGCTGAAGACCATATGCAGTTCATGAAACGATACGGACCTGATAATGAAGGGATATGTCGATATCTCAATACACTGGCCAGGAGCAATCCGAATATAGCGATTGTGATCATAAGCGGCATTGATCTTATGTTTGATACACAGGTAATGATAAATCCTGAAGATATTGCGGTGCTTGAACCGTTGTACGCCCGGGTTACCGCCTCCGATGAGGTTCGAAAGATCCGGCTCGAAGGCAGGGACAGCGATACCGGGCTGCTTAGCCTGAGACATCAAAGAATGGATACCGGCGGAGCCCCGCTTCATGTCGACATTATCATAGAAAATAACGAAAATGTGCCGCAACCTGTGGCAGTAATGCCCGTGGAAGAAGTACCGGCAGTCGCTCCGCCGACAGTAGTACCGGAGACCGTACCTGCGGAAGAGGCCCCGACCCTGGTGCCGGATACAGATACGCTGACGACAATAGCGCCCGAATTATATTACAGCGAACTTTCGTCCCCGGAGGCAGCGCAGATACTCAGCCGTACAGTGATAAACGGAGCGCGATTCGGGAATAAAGGCCAGGAGAGGGCCCTGACGCAGGGTATCTTAGCGGCCAACAGGCTCTATCCTAAATATAAGCAGTCGACCCCTCTCGGCAAATACACCATATATTATTCCATGCCTTATAGGATAGGATCCAGAGTGTCCATAGTCACATATATAGAGGATAGTGCTACCGGAAGAGTCGTGGCGCGTACGTATTACGCAAGCAACTCCCATGGCGGCATATGGCGCTATCTGTCGGCTTATTCATTGAATGAAGAAGGCAGAGTAGGGCATTATGATAAGTACGTCGATGAACAGAGCATAGCGGCGCCTATAGAGAGCCAGGCTACTTTGGCCCAGATATTTGCCAGAGAGAAGGGGCTTATTTCTATACCGGATACGCTTCTCTGCTTTGTCGGTACCGCACGACCCAGGACTACCGAGCTTGAGCAAGAGCCTAACACCATTAACCGTGTGGTAGGCCCTGAGGGTGAACAGTTAAGGGGCAATTTCTATACGACAATTACAAATAATAACTTCTATCCCGCCAAGATGGATCCGGCCAGTCTAAGATTCGACGATGAGAATGTGCCTGTAGACAGGAAAGACGATAGTCCGGACTTCGGGAAAGCGCTTTACGTGTTCGAAGCGTATGCGAGCCTTTATGGTGACGAAGCGACTGTAGGTAAGGTTACAATAGAAGTTTTCGCGTCATATAATAAAAAATTCAAGTACGCGTTCTACAGAGATTCAAATAATCATGTAGGCATATGGGCAGTGGAAAATCAGAGCGCTGTCACCGAAGTCGGCCTGAGAGGGACGTTTGTGAATGCAGGCAATCTGGCTACGCCGCTTTATGAGTATAGGGAGCAGGCGTTCGGACCGACGGGTCAGGATCAGTTCTACGGAGATAATTCTGTTCCTGCAAGAGGATCCAGAGGCCAGTATGTAAGCATGTGGAAGAACTACAACAGCAAGATACCCGTAATACAGGAGTATCGCAGGGTCAGACTCGGCATAGAGCCTGAAGCCGAGCAGCAAATCACCGAGGAGCCGCCGACAGAAGAGACGGAGACTGTTACCCCGCCGACAGAAGTCCCTGAGCCGACATCAACGGCACTGGTTCCGGTAGAAGCCGCCCCTACTCCGCCCGCTGCCAAGAAGCTTACTCAGGAGCAGATCAACGCGATAGAGACAAGGGTTGTGCCGGTTATAAAGGAGCTCACAGATCAAATTGATGAAAAGGCTCTTTTAGTAAATCTGAAAGAACTGAATATAAGGCTGAAGACACTGGATGAAACTCTTGACATACTGAAAGAACTGAAAATCAGGTTGCGAACGGATGATTTAGAGGAATTTTTAAATCGGCCATACGGCAAAGCGATAGTGCTATTGAGCGTATATAAGTATGTTTTGGAACACAATGTGGACGATTTTAAGAAGAATACAGCAAAAGAATTAAGAAAAGACACACGGTCTCCGATACTAAAAGTCGAAGTGTTTCGAGCATTGCTGAGTATCATTACAAGCGGACATTACGTTGGCGGAGCTGAAGTGCCAAGCGTTGGAGACCATCCCGCGCTTATGTGGATAGATCTGAAGAATATGCCGAGCGCTCTTGGTTATAAAGCAAACCCAACCGGGTTAAATGGTTTCGATCCTATTCACTTAAGTGCAATAATAGATGCGGCCCAGAGCAAATCGCAGGAAGAGATAGCGCTTACAGTAGCTTCTACAGAAGTAACGCCGGCTCCAAAGCCGCCCGCTGAACCAACCGCTCCGGCTCCATCAGCCGCTCAGCCGCTGGCTCCGCCGCCGGCCGCAGAAGTCGCCGCGCCTGTCGGACAGCCAGCTTTACAGCCGGGCGAACTGTCAGCTGAAGAGAAGGCTTTTATAGCCGCTCAATCGGAAGATGTAAGAGACGCCGCACAGAAAGAGATAGAGTCGCTTAAAGCCATCGGGATAACTCCTGATCTTGATAAGCTAAGAGTTCAGATAAACGCCGCGATAGAACTCGCGAAGGGTTCCATGTATCTGATACCTATGGGATATGGCAAGACCGTTACGTTGCGCCTGGCGGCATATATTCTCGCGAATACGAAAAATCTTCCGGATAGAAAAAAATTCACTCTCGCTGAAGGCAGGGGCGTTCTGGTGTGTACTGCTACCGATGATTTAGCAAAGAGAGACGCCGAATCTGCCGGGAAGATAATGTCAAATTTCGGACTAACTGTAGGGTTCATAGGCCCCAAAGATAAAGACGGAAAAGATGTAGGTTATATATTTAAGGACGGTAAGTTTCAACAGACCACACACGATGATGTGTATAAAAATGCGGACTTCATATATGGCACAGTAGATAAGTTTGTTCATAGAAAAGAGAACGAGGAGCTAGCTCTCAATAAGGCCGACAGGGTATTCACAGCGAGAAAGTATTCGATGCTCTTTGACGAGGCTGACGATCCGCTGATATATCAGATCACAACGCCGTTCGTAATATCAGGTCTCAGCAGAGAGGATGCCGATAAGATCATAGCCCGGCATCTCCTCGCCAGGGAGCTGGCAATAAAAATAATCGGCCCTGGCCCTAAATATGAAAAACTCGCAGAAGGCCTGATCGACATATCTGAAAGCGCTCAGAAGAAGATATCGCTTACAGGAGACGGGCGCGGACGCCTTAAAGAGATATTAACCCCATTGAACGACCTCATAGATCGCACAGGCGTGAGCGGCGACGATATATCCGAATGGAGACGTCTCGTTGAACAGGCTCTTGCTGTCGAATTATGTTATAACCAGGAAGGGCTTGCGGAGAAGGTCAAAGATCCCGGAAGGGAGCTCACAAAAATTGACAGGGAGTATGTTGTTCAAAACGGCGAGATCATTATCAAAGACAAGAACAGCGGAGCTCTGAAACCCGGTACGAGATGGTCAGACGGCCTGCATACCGCGATAGAAGTCAAGCATGCCGCGGAAGGCGTGAAAATTAACGCTGATCAGTTAACTACAAATACAAAGATGCTGAAGACCTTCCTCGACGATAAGACTCTAATCGAGGATTTTGCCGGAGCCAGCGGTACTATGGACAAAGAGTTCATGTTGAAAATTTATGGCAAGAAGGTTATAGAGCCTGATGTCGGAGAGGGCTCCCGCATAGACGAAGTCAAAATGTTCACGACAGAAGAGTCAAAGTGGGCAGATTTTTATAAAGACACAGCGGACAATATCCATGCTATGAACCCCATCCTGATCAAGGTCGAGGAAGGCAAAGTATCCAGCAAGGAGAAGGCCGACGAGTTTAAAAAGAACCTTTCAGACGCATATAGGGCCAAGTACGGCATCGCTATCGACACGGAAAAGATAAATATATTTGACGCTACATCCGATGCCGACATTAAAAAGATCGAAAGCGAAGGCGGTAAGCGCGGCGCCATCACGATAGTGACAAACCGAGGCGGCAGAGGCGTTGATATAAAGTTGACCGAGTTGACGGAGAAGATGAAGGAGCGCGGCCTTACGGCGTATTCTACCTATATAGATGAGCTGGATGCTACCGACACGCAGTTCAGGGGCAGAGTGGCCAGGCGGGGAGAGGCCGGCACATTTATAGCGTACTGGTCGGTGGAAGATAAGATATTTTTGGAAAATATAAAGACGCCCGGAGTTAAGATGGCGTTAGACGCTATCAAAAAGGAGTTTACAGCAAAAGGTAACCCGATAGTAGTGAAGAAAGACTCCAAGTCGCAGGCCGTAGTAGATCTGATAGAGGCCGTCAGGATTGCGATCATGAAGCAGAAGATAGATCAGTTTGAACAGGACCAGAAGTTTGAAAATGTGATCGAGTCCGCTAAGGCTGAGATACTGAAGCTTAGA
>CAZHIO010000086.1:0-4903 GCA_964532615.1 uncultured Planctomycetia bacterium | reverse complement strand
GACGGTCATCTCTTCACCCCTTTACTATTGTGCCTATCTTCTCGCCCAATATAACTCTTTTTATATTACCTTCCTTAAAAAGGTTCAGCACGATTATGGGCAGCTTATTTTCCATACACAGGCTTACCGCGGTAGCGTCCATGACCTTCAGGCCCTTCTTTAAAACCTCCATATAGCGCAGGCTGTCGTACTTACGGGCTTTACTGTTTTTAACGGGATCGGATGAGTATACGCCGTCGACTTTTGTGGCTTTAAGAATAACGTCCGCGCCTATCTCTATCGCCCGCAATGCCGCTGTAGTATCGGTGGTAAAATACGGGTTGCCGGTGCCGCCCACGAATATCACTACGCGGCCCTTCTCCATGTGTCTTATAGCTCTGCGCCTTATAAATGGTTCGGCCATCTGCTGCATTTGGATAGCTGTCTGAACACGGGTGAATACGCCGTTCTTTTCCAGCGCATCCTGAAGCGCCAGGCCGTTAATAACCGTGGCGAGCATACCCATATAATCGGCACTCACTCTATCTATGCCGTTAGCGGACCCCGCCGCGCCTCTGAATATATTGCCGCCGCCGATAACAATAGCGATATCAATACCTAAAGCGCGAACCTCTTTTATCTGTTTCGCTATAGAGTTAGTTACGTCACAATCTACTCCATAGCCCAGATGGCCCTGCAGAGCTTCGCCGCTCAGCTTGATCATTACTCTTTTGAATATAGGTTTTTTCATTATTGGCAGATCGGGGTTATTGTCAGCGGGCGCTATACGCTATTACTTAAGCTCTTCGCCTACCTGATACCGCACGAACCTTCGCACAACTATGTTCTCGCCGATCTTCGCGATCATCGACGTAAGCATGTCTTTTATTTTTAAACTTGAATCTTTAATATACGGCTGTTCTAACAGGCAGGCGTCCTCGAAGAACTTGGCAAGCTTGCCTTCCGTTATCTTGTCTATAGCGGCAGCGGGCTTCCCTTCCAGCTGCGCCTTGATGATCTCGGTCTCTTTCTTCACGGCGGCCTCGGGGACATCTTCTCTGCTGACATATATCGGGTTGAACGCGGCTACCTGCATAGCCAGATCTTTTACGAACGTTTTGAAGTCGTCGTTCCTGGCTACGAAGTCGGACTCACAATTAACCTCTACGAGAACGCCGATCTTGCCTCCGGCATGTATATAACTCTCGACCTTACCTTCTTTGGCCGATCTTCCGACTCTCTTGGATGCCAGCGCGACTCCCTGCTTCCTGAGCACCTCTACAGCCTTATCCACATCACCGCCTGATTCCTTAAGCGCTTTCTGACATGCCACCATACCCGCATTGGTCTTCTCTCTTAGCTTCTTAA
The DNA here is from genome assembly GCA_964532615.1 of uncultured Planctomycetia bacterium. Lineage (GTDB taxonomy): Bacteria > Omnitrophota > Gorgyraeia > 2-01-FULL-45-10 > 2-01-FULL-45-10 > CAIMPC01. Next base: position 3,556 of record CAZHIO010000086.1, on the reverse strand, counting down.
TTGCATCTGTCATTTATATTCTCTCTTTTTTGGAATAAACCGGATTATTTGGTTACTTTTTTCTTCTTCTTTATCGGGATATTCTTAGGAAGTTCCTCATCCTCTTTAAGCTTGATATCCCCCTCGACTATCTCTTCTACTTTAGCCTCGACGATCTTTTCATCTTCCGCGCCGGCCTCTTCTTCGGCAGCCTCGACTTCAGCCTCTTCCTGAGCCTTTATTACGCCGGCCTTAAAAGCTTCTTTGCCCGCGAGAATAGCGTCAGCCATAAGGCCGGTGATTATCTTTATCGAACGTATGGCATCGTCATTACCCGGGATGACATATTCGATCTTATCCGGATCGGAATTGGTATCGACGAGCGCCACTATAGGTATCTTAAGGGTCACCGCTTCTTTAACCGCGATATCCTCTTTCTTAGCGTCTATCACGAAGATGACCTTAGGCAGCTTTTCCATGCTCCTGATGCCCTCGAGGTTCTTATTCAGCTTTAAAAGCTCCTTATTGAGCGCCGAAACCTCTTTCTTGGAGAGCTTTGCCATCGTACCGTCTTCCTTCATTCTCTCGATATCCAGAAGCCTCTTTATGCTCTTCTTGATAGTCTGAAAATTGGTAAGCATCCCGCCAAGCCATCTGTGGTGGACATAGAACATGCCGCACCTGGAGGCCTCTTCCTTGACTATATCCTGAGCCTGCTTTTTAGTGCCGACGAATAATATATTGCCGCCGCTCGAGGCGATATTTTTCATGAATTCGCAGGCTTTCAGTATGGAGCTCTGCGTCTTCTCAAGGTCTACTATATAGATCCCGTTCTTCGATCCGAAGATATACTTCTTCATCTTTGGGTTCCAGCGCTTCGTCTCGTGTCCGAAGTGCACGCCCGCTTCCAATAAGCTCTTCATCAGTGTAGATTCAACCATATAATCCTGTATTCACCTTTCCTGCCTGTCGAAAGACAAGCCTTTTTTGTATTGCCCCGCCGCTATAAGCCTCGGACTTCAGTCCGGGGATAGACTCCGTCGGGATTCGCTCCAAGCGAATAGAAGCCCCAGCCTCTTGGCCGGGGAGCTTCACCTTTTCTATTTTACCTTATATTTAAAGCTAGGACATTATAGATGTTTATGGTCATTTTTTCAAGAATTTATTTAAATTAAATTATCCTTGAACTGCATCTCGTAAAGACGCTTGTATAAGCCCGCTTTCCTGATCAATTCATCATGAGGGCCTGTTTCCACGATACGGCCGCCGTCCATAACATATATCGAGCTGGCGTGTTTAATTGTGCTAAGCCTATGCGCCACAACAAATACCGTTCTTCCGGCCATCATCCTGTCTATGGCCTCCTGAACCAGCATCTCGCTCTCAGTATCAAGCTGAGATGTTGCTTCGTCCAATATGAGTATCGGAGGGTCTTTAAATACGGCCCTGGCTATGGCAAGCCTCTGTTTCTCTCCGCCGGATAATCTGAATCCTCTTTCGCCGACTATGGTGTCATACCCATCAGGCATCTTCATTATGAAATTGTGCGCGTTGGCTATCTTTGCCGCTTTCATGATCTTATCGATACTATCGCTTCCGAGGCCGTAGGATATATTATTGGCGACCGTATCGTTGAATAATATCGTCTCCTGCGTCACTATGCCTATCTGAGCCATAAGGGATTTGACGGTGCAGTCACGGACGTCAATACCGTCTATAAGAACGCTGCCGCCGGTAACATCGTAAAAACGCGGAAGAATATTGAGAATGGTGGTCTTGCCTACGCCGCTCGGCCCCACAAAGGCCGCTACGGTGCCCACCGGAACTTTAAAACTGATACCCTTGAGCACGTCTTTATCATCATATTTGAAATAGACGTCTTTAAACTCTACGCCTTTACTGATTCTGGAAAGCTCTACCGCATCGGCCTTATCTTGTACCGACGGCTTGGTATCCAATATCTCAAATATTCTTTCGGCCGCAGCCATCGCCTGCTGGTTTATGCTATAGACGTTGGTCAAGCGCTTTATCGGCCTCATAAGAGATAACATAGCCGCAAGAAACGTAGCAAACGCGCCTGCCGAAAGGACTCCGGAGACTATCCCCTTGCCGGCGACGAACATGATTATGGCTATGCAGAATATGCCGACAAATTCTGTAATGGGGCTGACTATCGTCATCCTCTTCGTAGCTTTCATCGATAGATTATAGATATTCTGGTTCTGATTCTCAAATCTTTTTACTTCGTAATCCTCCATAGAAAAGGCCTTAACCACTCTGACCCCGGATATCGTTTCATGGAGCAAGGTAGTGATATCCGATGCCTTTTCCTGTGTTTGTCTGGAAATGGATTTAAGGCGTTTGCCGATCTTTACCACAGGGTATATGACCAGAGCGAATAATAGAAGGCTTATGCCTATCAGCGTCCATGGTATCGAGAAATATATCTTTATCACCAGCAGCATCGCGGTATATATCAATAACTGTATAGGCTGATAGAATAGGTCCATCAATCCGGTGGATATCGAGTCCCTTATTATGGCCGCGTCATTTGTTATTCGCGACATAAGCTTTCCGGTGGAATTTTTGCTGTAAAAATCCATCGAAAGCGTAAGCATCTTCTTGTATATCACATTCTTTACGTCCCTTATGACGCGTTGAGCGACATCGTTCATCAGGTATGACTGGCAGAACTCAAACACGCTCTTAAGCAGCCACATAACGACAAAAATTACGGTCATTCCGCTTAATAATTGCAGGGCTGACATCGAATTCACTTTATCTATAAGCTGCTGCAGGAATAATGGGATGGGCAACCCGGCAGGCATAGTTATCTTCTTGCCGGATATGACGTTATCCACAAGAGGTATGATCATACCCATGGATACGCCGCCTAAAGCGGATGTGGCCACCATACACACTCCGGCCGCGGCAAGCACCCAGGCGTGCGGCAGGACAAACTTTATTAATCGTCGATATTTATCCATATTATGTCCGATTTTTAACGTATGTTATCATAGCCCTACCACCTTGTCGAGGGAAATCGCTTGCCTTGCCTGGGAAATCGCTTGCCACGGCTTTCCTCACATGCTATAATTTTGCTCACTATGGAAAAGATACGCGTCGGCGTGGTGGGCGTAGGCCATCTTGGCTCCATTCATGCCAAAATGTACTCCTCGTTGAAAAATGTAAAGCTTGTCGGGGTGTGCGACTGCAATATAGAGCGCTCTCTCGAGGTGGGAAAGCGCTTTAAGGTCGCCAGCTACTCCGATTATGAGGAGCTTTTCGATAAAGTTGACGCCGCAAGCATAGTCGTCCCAACAAGCCTTCATTATAACGTTGCGAAAGAATTTCTGCAGCACGGAATACACGTATTGATAGAAAAACCCATAACGAAGACCCTGTCCGAAGCTGATGAACTCATAGAGATAGCCGAGAAGAATAAGCTTATCCTGCAGGTGGGCCATATAGAACGTTTCAATTCCGCGGTGCTTGCCCTGGAGCCATATATCAAAAGACCCAGGTTCATCGAGTGCCAAAGGCTGGGGCCATTTCATGACAGGGTAAAAGACGTCGG
>CAZHIO010000085.1:0-4910 GCA_964532615.1 uncultured Planctomycetia bacterium | reverse complement strand
ACAGGCTGTTAGACGAAGTCAAGAGGGCGTTCAAGCCCGAATTCCTGAATAGAGTAGACGATATAATAGTCTTCAGATCACTTACCAAAGAGGACCTGGGCCGGATAGTTGAACTTGAGATACGTGACGTAGAGTCGCGGTTAAAGGAACAGAGTATAGGTATAGAACTGACCCAGGAGGCGAAAGATTTTCTCATTGACCGCGGATTCGATAAGAACCTCGGCGCCAGGCCCCTGAAGAGGACTATACAGCGTTTTCTTGAAGACCCGATGGCTGAAGATATAATAAAAGGCTCGTTCAAAAAAGGCTGTAAAGTTAAAATTACGGCAAAGGCCGATCACCTGGAATTTAATCCGGTCTGAAAGCGGGCTTCATGCGGCACATAAGAACCAGAAGGCGGTTCAGGGTAATATTGATACTGCTCTTTACCATATGTTTCATAGTCCTGATAGAGAATAGGATTGAAGGCCTTGCTCCCAGGCTCAAGAGCATGGCGGAGGCTAAAGTCGAGGACGCCCTTGGGGGTAAAGCCGATTTTTTCATAGGGTCTATCGGAGGTGGCCTGGTACATCCGATAGTTTTGAGCGATATACGGATAAAACAGAGAGATCCCTCACAGCTTCTCCAGAGCTTAGTGATAGACAGCATACGGACGAATTACTATATTAAAGATATCGTCGGGGCTTTGACGGGTTCGGACCTGCCGCCTCTATTGGATAAGAACTCCACCACCTATGTTAATTTTTCTATGAAGAGAGGCGAGATTAAAGGGTTCTTCGGGCTATACGGTGACCTGAGTGATGCTAAGATTAACGGTTATGTTATTCTGTCCGGAAAATATAAGATCAGTATCATCGGCCATATAAGGAACGGCAAGTTTGACGCGGAGATCAGGCCTGAAATGGCGGGGACCGGTTCAATAAGGATATACGGCGTGATGTCGCAGGAAGGCGCGTTCACGGTCAACTTAAAGCTGGATCATCTGACGCTCGGTGGTTACGACGTAGTATGTGACGCCATATTGAAGAATAAGATTATTCCCGGCTCCGAGGCGTCCGACGCTTCCGACGGCATGGACGGCGAGTTTGAGACCAGAAAACTGATAGTGAACTTTAAACCGTTTGTCGATATAAAGACTCATTATAAACTGAGGCGGAACACTTTTGAGATTACGGACTTTGCTATGGGCGATCTGTTTAAAGCATACGGCACGGTCCGGTTAGGCCAACCCGGAGAGATAGATCTGACGGTATTGGCCAATAATGTAAACCTTAGTTGGGCGGCCCAGATGTTCGGTAATAAGGATACCGCCTCCGGCCTAATCGGAACGATGAACGGCAAATTTGAGTTTAAGGGGCCTTTAAAGAAGATCAATACCAGCTCGACATTCGATATAAGAAGCGGAAAGATAAGCGTCCTGAGCTTCGAATATATGACGATGACGATAAAAGGCGATCTTCCGTTTGTAAAGATAGAAGATTCGAGAATAATCAGGAGCGGCGGATCGATCGGCTTATACGGGGAATTCGACCTGAGAAGGATAGGGAAAGCCAGTATATTCGATAACGTAAAGCTGACCGCGGATGACAGAGCTATAACCTGGGATGAGTGGAGCTCGGCTCAGGGGAATGACGTGGAGGAGCTGACCATGAAGAAGAATTTCGGGGATCAGTTCGGTTTTGGGTACAAAAAGTTCGTAAAAGAGGGTAAGATAGACGAGAGCGTGAGAGATTCGGACGAGGCGCATTTTGATTATAATCTGCAGCCGAACGACAGCATTAAGGTTATGGTAGCTCAGGATAAAGATTTTTTCGGCTTTGAACATAAGGATAAATTTTAATGATAAAAAAGAGTATTTCGAAAGCGGCGAAGTTCGCCGGGATGCTGGGCCATAACTTTCTGGATGTCTTAAGATACGCCGGAGGCGCGGCGATACTTATGGGGCAGATCATATTCTGGATCCCGATACCGCCATTACGTTTTCGCCAGACCATAGAGCAGATGTCGCGCATAGGGGTGGACAGTCTGCCGATAGTCTCGATGATAAGCCTCTTTACGGGGATGGTGCTGGCGCTTCAAAGCGCTTACCAGCTCCAGCGCTTCGCGGCGGAGATGTACATCGCCTCGCTTGTCGCATTCTCGATGACCAGAGAACTTGCGCCGGTTCTGACGGCGCTTATCATAGCCGGCAGGGTGGGGGCCTCTATCACCGCCGAACTCGGCACCATGAAGGTCACGGAACAGATAGACGCGCTCGAGACGCTGGCGACGAATCCCGTAAAGTATCTCGTAGTTCCCCGATTTATGGCGCTCGTGATAACCGCGCCTCTCCTGACGCTGTACGCCGATCTCATAGGCATTATGGGTGGTTACGTCATAGGCGTATACAGGCTTGGCATATCCCACGCTATGTATATGAAGAATACATGGGACCCCCTAAGATATAAAGATATATGGACCGGACTTATAAAGAGCCTCGTATTCGCGATAATAATATGCATAGTTGCCTGCTACGAGGGCATGAATACAGACGGAGGGGCCGAAGGGGTAGGCCGGTCTACCACATCGAGCGTAGTCGTAAGCTTTATTTTGATAATAGCTTCGGATTGTTTACTGACGGCATTGTTCTATTTTATCGGAAGGTAAAAAGAGGATGATAGAGATAAAAGACGTACATAAATCTTTCGACGGTCACCAGGTCCTGGATGGTATAAATCTTACCATAAATACGGGGGAGACCACGGTTATAATCGGCCGCTCGGGTTGCGGTAAGAGTGTGCTGCTAAAACATATCATAGGACTACTGACACCGGATTCGGGGCATATACTCGTAAACGGTAAAGACCTGACGAAGATGGACGAGAAAGAGATGAGCGCGATGCGTATGAAGTTCGGAATGCTGTTCCAGGGCGCCGCGCTCTTCGATTCGCTTAATATATTTGAGAACGTCGCCTTCTCCATGATAGAACACACGACCACCAGCCGCGAGGCTATGGAGAAGAGAGTGGCGGAATGCCTGGCGCTGGTCGGGCTTAAAGGCATTGAAAATAAGAAGCCGGCCGAGCTTTCCGGCGGCATGCGTAAGAGGGTCGGACTCGCCCGCGCGATAGCCAGATGGCCGCAGGCGATGCTGTACGACGAACCGACCACAGGCGTCGATCCGATAATGGGCGACGCGATAAACGATCTCATACTGGAGCTTCATAATAAATTAAAAGTGACGTCGATAGCCGTCACACACGATATGACCAGCGCTTACAAGATAGCGGACCGGATAGCGATGATGTACAACGGCAAGATAATAACTGTCGGCACTCCCGAAGAAATAAAGAACACAAGGGACCCGATAGTAAAACAATTCATCACCGGCGCCAGCAAGGGACCGATAACGGAAGGTATAGATTTCGAGCACTTAATATAATAGAGAGCATAAATCCGGGGGTAATAATGGAGATAACGAAGGCGTTTGAGCTTAAGGTGGGAACGTTCATATTGATCGGAATAGTGATAGGAGTATTCATAATATTCTCTATAGGCCATGTCGATCTGTCGAAGACAGGCTATAACGTACTGGTCAAGTTTGACTTTGCCAGCGGCATAGGTTCGGCCGCCCCTGTCAGGCTCGCCGGAGTCGGCGTAGGCAGGGTCGACGGAGTAAATATAGTATACAGCGAGAAAGAGAAGAAGTCGCACGCCGAAATCAAAGCCTGGATACAATCCGACGCCAAGATCGAAGACGACGCCCAGATCACGATAAACACTCTCGGCCTTCTCGGAGAAAAGTATCTGGAGATATACCCGGGCACTCCCGGTAAACCGCTAATAAAGGAAGGCTCAGTCGTGGTTGGCAAGGATCCCATTGTAATGGAGAAACTTACCGACAATCTGGTGGATATGTCCAATTCCATTAATACAATAGTAAAGCGCTTAGAGAGAGGCGAAGGCACGATAGGCAAGCTGTTGGTCGAAGACGGCGTATATAAGGACCTGACTTCTGTAATGGGTAATTTTAAGGATTTTACGGTGGATCTCAAATCTACGGGCGCAAACTTTAAAGACTTCAGCGAAGACCTGAAGAGGCATCCCTGGAAGCTCTTAGCAAGGCCGAGAGGAGAATAGGAGATAAAATGACAGAATCGTTCTTAAGAATATTCTTCGTATTTTTAAGCTGCATAACCGGTTACTATGTCGGTTCGATAATGACCGGCCTGAGCGTTAAGGGCGCTTATATGGGAGGCGCGCTCGGAGGCTTCTTCTCCCTTGTCATAATACTCCTGGAGATGGGAATGAAGAGGTTGTCGGTCAGGAATCTGTCGGCCGGTGTATTCGGGATGATATTCGGTTTCTTAATGGCCTGGATACTGACCAGCGTGCTTCGCCTGATACCGATGTCCATAGAACTCTTCTCTTCACTGCAGATAATATTTATCCTGATATTCTGTTATCTCGGTATGGTGATAGCGATAAGAGGCAAGGACGAGTTCAATCTGATCATTCCGTATATAAAGTTCGTCCGGCAGGATAAGAAAGACGAAATTATACTTATGGATACGAGCGTTATTATAGACGGCAGAATAGCCGATATGCTCCATACGAAGTTTATAGAAGGAAGATTAGTGATACCCAGATTCGTCCTTAAAGAGTTACAGCAGATAGCCGATTCTCAGGACGCTTTGAAGCGCAACAGGGGAAGGCGCGGCCTCGATATTCTTAACAAGCTGCAGAAGTCGCCGGAATTTGACGTGAAGATACAGGAAGATGATTTTACCGAAACAAAAGAGGTGGACGCCAAGCTGGTCAAGCTGGCGCAGGTCCTTGACGCCAAGATATTGACCAATGACTTTAATCTAAACAAAGTTGCCGAGCTGCAGGGCGTGACGGTGCTTAATATCAATGAACTCGCCAATGCG
>CAZHIO010000084.1:0-4922 GCA_964532615.1 uncultured Planctomycetia bacterium | reverse complement strand
ATTTTCGGCATTACGAGCGTCCATAAAGACGTTTTTAGTCCCGGGTGATTGGTATAACACTCCCGATACGCCGTGACGGACAGATTTTAATTCAGCCGCAAGCGTTTTAGAGCACATCATAAAGCGCGCTATATCCTCACAGACCCTCAGACCTTCTCGTGAGCGATTAAAGTTGGCGTCTATAACCCTGTAGATACCTTTATTTAACGACATCTATTTACCGGCCTTCTCTATCACGGCCGTTGTGGAGTAGCCTTTAATATAAGGTATTCTCGCGATTTTGCCGCCATATGACCGGACAAAATCAGCGCCGACAATGTCGCGTATCTTCCAATCGGCGCCTTTTGCCAGCACGTCCGGGGAGATCTGCCGGATAAGCCTTTCAGGAGTGGGATCTGAAAATATCGTAATATAATCGACAAAATACATAGCCGCCAGGACGGTAGCCCTGTCGGCTTCTCTATTAATAGGCCTCGCTATTCCCTTTATCGCTCTGACGGACGAGTCGCTGTTGAGTCCGATCACCAGCGCGTCGCCCAATCGTCTGGCCTTTTTTAAATAAGCGATATGTCCTACATGAATGATGTCGAAACATCCGTTCGTAAAGACTATCTTCTTATTATCGGCTCTTAATCCGGCAACTGCCTTATCAAGCGCCCTACCTGCTATTATCTTGTCGTCCACAGTATCGAAGCCTTATCTAAATAATTCTTTTTCAATGAGATCGCAGATTATGTGTATTATCATGATATGAGATTCCTGCGTTCTTGGCGTATCTTTTGAAGAGATGTTAATGGCTATGTCACAGGCCTTACCTATCTTCCCGCCGTCTCCGCCGGTCAATCCTATGGTGCGAATATCGAGAGAGGCCGCCTCTTTTATCGCGCTGAGCACATTCTGAGAATTGCCGCTTGTAGATATACCTAAGGCCACGTCGCCTTTCTTGCCGAGCGCTATTATCTGCCTCGAGAACGTTTGATCATAGCCGTAATCATTGCCTACGGCCGTCAATATAGATGTATTAACGGTCAGGGCTATCGCCGCAAGCGGTCGTCTATCTTTTTTAAAACGCCCGACAAGTTCCGCAGCCATATGCTGGCTGTCAGCAGCGCTGCCGCCGTTTCCAAAGATGAGCAGTTTACCGCCTAACCGCAACGACTTTATGATGGCCCTGGCAGCTTTCTCAATATTGGCTACCTGCTCCTTCAGAAGGCTCTCTTTTAATAGTATGCTGTCTTTAATGGAATCTTCTATTATATTTTTCATCACAGCCTCTTCCTGTAGCGTTTAAATAAAGAACGTCTTTGCGATCGCGTATAATTTTTCGTCGACCGTTTTAAGCGTGCCAACGGCATCCTGTATAGGCACCCCCGTTATATCGGATCCCTTCAAGCTGGCCATGTAACCGAACTTCCCGGCAATCACCAGGTCCATGGCTTTAACACCGAACCTCGTGCCCAGAAACCTGTCATATGCGCTGGGTGAACCGCCTCTCTGGATATGGCCAAGCACCGCGGTCCGCGTCTCTATTCCCGTTCTCTTCTCTATCTCTGCGGATAAAGCTTCACCCACCCCGCCAAGCCTTACGTGGCCGAACGAGTCAAGCTTCTCTTCTTTCAATACGATCTGCCCGGCCTTGAATTGCGCGCCTTCAGCGGCAACGACAATGGAGAACTGATGACCTTCGGCTTTACGTTTCTTTAATAGCGCCGTGACCTCGTCGAGATCTATCTTGACTTCCGGTATAAGGATGATATTGGCGCCAGAGGCTATTCCGGAATGCAGCGCAAGCCAACCGGCATGACGGCCCATGACTTCCACTACCATTACTCTGTGGTGGCTCTCCGCGGTAGTGCGCAGTCGATCGATAGCCTCCGTAGCGATATTGACGGCCGTGTCAAAACCGAAAGTGTAATCCGTGGCATTAAGGTCGTTATCTATAGTCTTTGGGCAACCGACCACATTAACCCCTTTATTCTCCTTATTCAGCTTATTGGCGACTCCGAGCGTATCCTCGCCGCCTATAGCGATAAGCGCGTCGAGGTTCAGTTTCTTATAGTTATCGATAACATTTTTTACGTCATCCGGCTTCTTATATGGATTAGTCCTGGACGTGCCTAATATAGTGCCGCCTTTGTAGAGTATCTCTGAAACGCCCTCAAGCCCGAGTTCTACGGTATCTATCTTTACGAGGCCCTTCCAGCCGTCTTTGATCCCGATAACTTTTATATTATTTTCAAAAGCTTTCACTACGACAGCTCTTATCACCGCGTTCAATCCCGGACAGTCGCCGCCGCCCGTTAATATTCCGATCCTTTCCATCATCTCCTCCTTAGAATTTAATATTCAATATTACCCCTGAATTGCGGCTGCTGGGGCTTATCTTCTTTCTTTGCGCTCTTCGACGCATCCTCTTTATGCGAGATCTTAACGACATGGATCTTAATGGTGATCTGCTCTTCCACGCCGAGCATATCCTGTACTCTTGCTTTTACAAGATTCTGTATCTTCTCCGTAGTCTCTGGGATGTTTATATCAGAGAAGAGCGTTACTCTGTTAACGATGGTTATACCTTTCTTCGTAGCTTTTACGCTGGGTCTCAGCTCTTTGACTTCCGGCAATTGCTTAAGGGTGCGCTTAATGAAATCCTCGATCGCGCTCAGGTTTATCGTCACCTGTCCGTCGGGATTTTCGAAAGCAATAGTCTTTTCCCTTGTGATCTTACCTAAGGAGATCTGCGTTACCAGTATGCTTATAAGTATAAGCAGCGCGCCGGTAAGCCCGAGAGTGATCCGCAGGTTAAGTGTCGTATATATCAGATTTAAAGTCTCCATCATGGCCGATTGCGTTACCTGGTTTAGGGATATCGCAATGAGAAATGCGCCGACCAGTATAAGGATCAGCGTGTAGAAGAACAGTATCAATCCATGAAGGAATCTCATATCGCCTGGCCCCTCCTCTTTTCTTTATCGTACTGAGATTGCGCGTAAACCCCGTCCACTATCACATCGACCTCTGACATTACGAGTCCGGTCATCTTCTCTACAGCGCTCTTGACGCTATCCTGGACCGCATCAGCTACGCGCGGTATATCTATGCCATATTCCACCACTATGGAAACGATCAGTTTTATTTCATTGTCCTTCAACGTGATCCTTACTCCACCCGAGGATCCTCTTCTGGCAAATATCTCCCGGAGAGTTCTGTTGATGCCGCCTCCCATACGATGGACGCCCTTGACTTCCATAGCGGCTATAGACGCTATGGTCGTTATGGCTTCGTTATTAATCCTGACAACGCCGAGGTCGGTAGATCTTTCTCTATGCGCTTGGTCCTGACTCATGAAAAAGCCTCCTTTAGACTTGCGTTTTATCGAAAAGCTTTTCAACAAAATCGGTCGAGAACTTTCCTTTTAAGAATACGGGATTATCCATAACCTTCTTATGAAAAGATATCGTGCTCTTTATAGGCTCTATTGAGAATTCGCTCAAGGCTCTCCTGCAGATATTGATTGCCTCTGTCCTGTCCTTGCCGTGCACTATGAGCTTACCTATCATCGAGTCGTAAAACGGAGGTATCGTATATCCCTGATATGCGTGCGTATCGAGCCTTACGCCACGGCCGCCGGGCGCATTAAAAGTATCTATCTTTCCGGGAGACGGCATGAAGTCATTATCCGGGTCTTCCGCATTGATACGGCATTCTATCGAGTGGCCGCTGAATTTAATATCTTCCTGTTTATAACGCAGCCTCTCGCCCGCGGCTATCTTCAGCTGTTCTTTAACTATATCTATTCCCGTTACCATTTCGGTGATCGGATGCTCTACCTGGATCCTGGTGTTCATCTCCATGAAATAAAATGAATTATCTTCATCGAGCAGGAATTCTATCGTTCCGGCGTTAACATAGCCGATAGACTTGGCGCATTTTACAGCCGCCTCCCCCATCTTCTTTCTGAGTTTTTCGCTCAGCATCGGAGAGGGCGACTCCTCTATCAGTTTCTGATGGCGTCTCTGTATCGTACAATCTCTCTCCCCGAGATGGATTATATGCCCGTACTGGTCTCCAAGCATCTGTATCTCGATATGACGCGGTCTTTCGATGAATTTTTCGATATACACATCGGGATTACCGAAAGACGCTTCGGCCTCTCTTTGCGCGGTTAGAAAAGCGCTGATAAGCCTCACGTCATTGTGGCATACACGCATCCCTTTCCCACCCCCGCCGGCTGAAGCTTTTATTATTACCGGATACTTCATATCTTTCGAGATCTTCATGGCGTCTTCTTTTGTCTTGACGCATGTCTTAGACCCGGGAATAGTGGGAAGCCCTGCTTTCTTAGCCGTATCTTTTGCAGCCATCTTATCGCCCATCCGCCTCATATTCTCAGCAGTAGGCCCTATGAACTTTATTTTGCACGACTCGCATATCTCGGCAAAATGGGCGTCTTCGGCAAGAAATCCGTAACCGGGATGTATGGCTTCAACATCCGTTATCTCGGCTGCGCTTATGATGCCGGGTATATTCAAATAACTGTTAGCGCTGGCGGCCGATCCTATGCATATTGCTTCATCGGCGTATTTGACATGAAGGCTGTTTATGTCAGGTTGAGAATAAACCGCGACCGTTCTTACTCCCAGCTCTTTACATGCCCTTATTATTCTAAGGGCCACTTCTCCTCTGTTCGCGATCAGTATTTTCGAAAACATACAGCTCCTATACCGGTTCTATTATGAAGAGTGCCTGTCCGAACTCTACGGGCTCGGCGTTATCTGCCTGTATATCGACTATCTTGCCTTTTACTTCGGCTTTTATTTCGTTCATCAGCTTCATAGCTTCTATAATACATATAACCTGTCCCGGAGAAATGATATCGCCCATATTTACATAAGACGGAGATTCCGGAGAGGCCGCGCGGTAGA
>CAZHIO010000083.1:0-4950 GCA_964532615.1 uncultured Planctomycetia bacterium | reverse complement strand
AGACAGGTAGGAATATAGGAGGAAGTATGGAGAAATTAAAGCAGATATACGAAGGCAAAGCGAAAAAATTGTTTGAGACTAAAGATCCGGATCTTCTGATACAGGAATTTAAGGACGACGCGACGGCATTCGACGCGACTAAGCGGGGGACTATCGTCAATAAAGGAGTCATTAATAATAAGCTTTCAGAGAAGATATTCTTAATGCTCGCCGAGAAAGGCGTTCCGACCCACTTCGTGAAGAGGCTCAACGACCGCGATATGCTCGTAAAGAAGGTGCAGATAGTGCCGATCGAAGTGACTATGAGAAATATAGTTGCCGGAGGTATGGCCAAGCTTCTGGGTCTGGAAGAGGGCATAATACTGAAAGAGCCGGTGCTGGAGTATCATTATAAAGAAGATAAGCTCCACGATCCGCTGATAAATGAATATCACGTAAGAGCCCTCGGAATAGCGACCGACAAAGAGCTCGATACGATCGACAAGTATTCGTTTCAGATTAATAACGAGCTGAAAAAGTTCTTCGATTCCAAAAACCTCATTCTGGTTGATTTTAAACTCGAATTCGGCCGTCAAAAAGGGAAGATAATACTGGCGGATGAGATCTCTCCCGATACATGCAGGCTTTGGGATAAGATCACAAAAGAGAAATTAGATAAGGACCGTTTTCGCAGAGACATGGGCAATGTCGAAGAGGCGTATCAGGAAGTCCTGCGCAGGGTGCTTGAATAAGGCGGTATTTTCGGCGCTTGCCTACCGGATTAATCCTGCTAACCTGTCTCGATAGGAGATAATAAAATAAATGGCGCGTATCACATATAAGTCGGCAGGTGTGGATATAGATAAAGCAAATAAGCTTGTGGCCCATTATAAGCGATTTGCTGCGGCGACTAAGACTAAAGGCGTAGTGAGTGATGTGGGAAGCTTCGGTGCGCTCTTCAGGCCTGACTTCAGAAAGTTCAAAGACCCTCTCTTAGTATCCTCTACCGACGGTGTAGGTACAAAGCTCAAGATCGCTTTCCTTGCCGACAGGCATGATACGGTGGGCATCGATCTTGTCGCCATGAGCGTAAATGATATTCTCTGTTCCGGAGCCAGCGGCCTATTCTTTCTGGACTATATCGCTACAGGTAAGATCCTCTCCGGCGTACTCAAGGATATAGTCAAAGGCATTTCATCGGCCTGCAAGGAGTCCGGTTACGCTCTCGTAGGCGGCGAGACCGCCGAGATGCCCGGAATCTACTCCGAGGGCGAGTATGATCTGGCCGGATTCGGCGTAGGCATTGTAGATAAGAAAGATGTTATAGACGGTACCGGCATAAAAAAAGGCGATGTCGTTCTGGGGCTGGAGTCCAGCGGGCTGCATTCCAACGGATATTCACTGGTCCGCAAGGCGTTGAGTAAAAAAGAGCTTAAGCTCTATTCCAAAGAACTGTTAAAGCCGACGCGGCTTTACGCTAAGCACGTTCTTCCGCTCACCCGGAAGATCAAAATAAAAGGCATAGCTAATATCACAGGCGGCGCCTTCTACGATAAGATACCGAGGATAATACCTCAGGGTATGGCTATAGAGATATCTAAAGATTCCTGGAAAACTCCGTGGATATTCGACCTGATCAAGAAGAAGGGCGATATCGAAGACAGAGAGATGTACAGGACGCTGAATATGGGCATAGGAATGGTCCTTGTCATTGATCGAGGATCGGTCGATAAGGCTCAGGCCGAGCTCCGCAGAACCGGGCTAAGATCTCACGTAATAGGCCGGGTCTTAAAGGGCAACAGGGACGTAGTCGTATTGTGAGCTAATCGTCAGGGCCAAAAAAGTTCACAGATCGGAGTTTTAGTAAGTGAAGATACTGTTAATAGGATCCGGCGGCAGAGAACATGCTCTGGCGTGGAAGATAGTCCAGAGCCCGAAATGCGAAAAATTGTACGCCGCTCCGGGGAACGATGGAATGTCGGATATCGCCGAGAACGTCAATATAAGAGCGGACGATATCGCCGCTCTTCTCGATTTCGCCAGGTCTAAGAAGATAGATATGACGGTCGTCGGCCCCGAGATCCCGCTGGTCGCGGGCATAGTGGACTCTTTCCGCGCCGCGGGAATGAAGATATTCGGGCCGACCAAAGAGCTCGCCCGGCTTGAAGGAAGCAAAGCCTATGCTAAAGAACTTATGAAGAGACTGGGGGTGCCAACCGCCGACTTCAAAGTTTTCGATAAATATGAGGACGCGCTTGAATACGTCTCTAATAAGAGTTTTCCGCTGGTGATAAAGGCCGATGGCCTTGCTGCCGGTAAAGGAGTTATTATATGCAAGGCATTACGAGATGCTAAGGCCGCGCTAAAGACGATAATGATCGATAAAGCTTTCGGGCTATCCGGAAATAAAGTCGTAATAGAAGATTGCCTCACGGGAGAAGAGACATCGGTGATCGTAATATCGGATGGTAAGAACGTCGCCGCACTGGCGTCCAGTCAGGATCATAAGAGGGTCTTCGATAGCGATAAAGGGCCCAACACCGGCGGGATGGGCGCGTACTCGCCGGCGCCTATAGTGACAGATGCTCTATTAAAGAATATAATGGATAAAGCCATATACCCCGTCATAAGGTCCATGGCTTCCGAAGGAAGACCTTATGTCGGGATCCTGTATGCTGGTATAATGGTAACGGATAAGGGGCCTTATGTGCTCGAATTCAATGTACGTTTCGGAGACCCGGAGACTCAGGCGATATTGCCGAGGCTTAAGTCGGATCTGGTAGAATTGATGGAACGGGCAATAAACGGCAAACTCGAAGGTTATGAGCTCGTATGGGACTCGCGGCCTTGTGTTTCTGTTGTCGAGTCCTCTGGAGGATATCCGGGAGAATTTGTAAAGGGCGTGGAGATACAAGGTCTTGATCAGGCCTCCGCAATGAAAGATATCGTAGTCTTCCACGCCGGCACAAAATTAGGTAAACGAGCTACAGACGGCAAGAGACACTTTATTACGAACGGCGGCAGAGTGCTGAATATCACAGCGCTTGGAACAAGCTATAAGGACGCGATAGATAAGTGTTACGACGCCGTAAGGGCGGTGCGTTTCGATAAGATGCATTACAGGACCGACATAGCTTTCAGAGCGATAAAGTGAATAAGATAAACTTTAACGGGGAGAAAAGAGATGGATAAGAGACCGGTCGTAGCTGTGATAATGGGAAGCGATTCCGATCTCGCTGCGATGAGCGAGGCGGTTAAGGTATTGAGTGATAACAGAGTGCCTTACATTGTAAAGATACTATCCGCGCACCGTTCACCCGAGGATACTGCCAAGTTTGCCAAAAATGCCCGCAAGAATGGGCTTAAGGTGATCATTGCCGGCGCCGGTGGTGCCGCCCATCTCGCAGGCGTTGTAGCGAGCATGACTACACTGCCGGTAATCGGTGTTCCTATGGAGAGCGCGGAATTGAAAGGCATAGACTCGCTCTTTTCGATAGTTCAGATGCCCTCGGGCATTCCCGTGGCGACCGTAACGATCGGTAAGACAGGCTCGCGGAACGCCGCGATACTCGCGCTTGAGATATTGAGCTTAAACGATAAGAGGATAGAGAGAGCTCTGGATAAGTTCAAGAAGTCGCTTGTCGAAGGCGTGCGAAAGAAGAACCTGGGCCTTAAGCTTTAATGAAAAAAGCTCCGGAGACTCTGGTGGTAAAGGTCGACCCGGTGAATCCGGACGCCGACGTGATAGCTTATGGCGCAAAGATCATAAGGGACGGCGGCATAGTGGCTTTCCCGACCGAAACGGTTTACGGGTTAGCGGTAAATCTATCGAACAAGAGAGCGGTGGAAAGGCTCTATCTCGTAAAAAAGCGCTCGCGCGGGAAGCCATTTACGGTGCATATCGCAGGTACCGGCCTGATAAGAGAGATGGACTGCCGTATTACCGCCAAAGCGGCCAGGCTTATTAAGAGATTCTGGCCCGGGGCGCTGACTATAATTTTAAGCGCTAAGGACGGCAAGAAGATAGGATTCAGAATGCCGGCGAATAGAGTAGCCCGTGATCTGATAGCCTCTTCAGGCGTTCCGGTCATAGCGCCCAGCGCGAATTTAAGCGGCAGGAGGCCGCCGACGAACGTTAAAGATGTGCTAAGAGATCTGGACGGCAAGATCGACATGATAATAGACTCAGGGCATACAGAGATCCGCATAGAGTCAACCGTAATCGACCTGACAACCCAGCCGCCCGCGATATTAAGAGAAGGCGCGATAAGTTCTAAAAGATTGAAGAAAGCCCTAAAGCCAAAATGATAAGATCGTTATTATTTATCTGCACCGGAAATTCCTGCCGCTCAGTTATGGCTGAAGCCATTGCCCGTAAGCGTCTCTATGAGCTTGGTAAGGACAGTATAATTATCAGTTCCGCCGGAGTGGCGGCGGTGGACGGCATGTCCCCAACCGACGAAACCATCAAGGTGATGAAAGAAGACGGAGTCGATGCCTCCGATTATAAGACCAAGAACGTCACCGCGGATATGATAAAGAAAGCGGATCTGATCCTGACCATGGAATCGGTCCACAAGGATAAGATACTACGGATCTCTCCGGAGGCAAAGAATAAGACGTTTCTGCTGAAGGAGTACGGAGGCGGATCGACCGTATTCAATCCCAAAGGTTTCAGCGTCCATGATCCCATAGGTAAATCTATCGAAGAATACAGGATCACAAGAGACGATATAAAGAGAGAGATCGAGAGATTTGTCGGAGAGCTGTAAGCCCGGCACTCCGTATTAATGTAGGGCAAAAATAAGGAATTCTGATGAATATAGCAATAGGGAGCGATCACGGAGGGTTTGAATTAAAAGGGATCCTTATTGAATACATGAAGGCCGAGGGTTATGCGGTGTCGGATGTGGGGACCCATTCGAAAGATTCATGCGACTACCCGCTGATAGGCTTTGAAGTGGCTAAGGT
>CAZHIO010000082.1:0-4974 GCA_964532615.1 uncultured Planctomycetia bacterium | reverse complement strand
ATAGCTGTAGAAGGCTCATCGGGCTTCGTAGACACCTCCATACTCTCCTCATTTCCCGATAAGGAGATCAAAAAAAAGGTGACTGAAGACCTGATGGCAGAGGGGTTTATCTCAGCCGCGGAGTACTTCTCCGTATTTACGGAATCCGATGCGGCCGTCTACGGTATCGATGATAAGACGCTCCACGCGGAGAATATGGAAGCCTTCAAAAACGCGCTCGCAAACGCCGAAAAGTACGGCGTCGCGGCCAACGCGCTTCATGACGCACTCGCCGCGCTCGAGAGCAAGATATACTCTCCGGAGCTGAAGACGCTCGAAGAGAATTCGGTGGTCAAGAATAACGGCAATGTCGGATTCACAAAGCGCTGGGAGGCGATAAAGGACCTCGGGACCAAATACGGCGTCAGCGAAGCTAAGTTCTCCGGCATAGCGAACCTCATCAAGGCCATAGATCTCGAAAAGAAGTGCGATTTTGCCTCGACTAATATCGAAAGAGAGAAACTGCTCGAAGACCTGAAGACGAAGCTCGACAAGAACAGGCTCGAAGAGCTCATCCTGAAGAGCCTCTCTTTCAAGCTTGGCAAGATATCCGCCGCGATGTATTATTCTCACCTTGTGGATGCCGCGCGCTTAGCAGAAATCGACCCTGCCCGGTATGAAAACATCCGAAGGTATGTAGACTACATGAGCCTGTACGAGGGCGTAGACGTCGGCGTCATTAAAGACGAAGTGGCCGAATACGAGGGTATGATCAAGGATAAGTTATTCCGCAATAGTGAGGAGCGCGAGCTCTCGAGCCTGCTTAAAAAAGCCTCCGTAATTAAGGACCTTCTCGACGTGAAGCTTACGAGCACGTCATTAAAATATTACATCGCGAATAAAGACTCTTTTAGCGCTGAAGAGTTCAGCGATTTTATCAGGAATGAATACGCTAAGTACGGCCTTCAGCTGCCAGCGGGACTTGACGTAACCGCGTTATTTGAGGCCCTGCCCCCGGCCGCGAAATTTTACGAGCTTACCTTAAAACGTAACGATGTCATGGTAGCTAATACGATAAAGCGCATGCAGGAGAAGGGACAGAGCGTCGCGGCTCTCGTCATCGGCGGGTTCCATGCCGAGGGAATGTCGGAGCTATTCCGCAAAGACAAGATATCGTACCTCGTGGTTCTGCCCAAGTTTGATAAGACTAAGAAGAGACCGTATATCACGATCATCACGAATAAGAAAAAATCATATAAAGAGCTATTCCAGAAAGACGCCGAGCATATAGCGATCTGGATGTACGAGAATGATCCCGCGTTTCTCGAGTTCTGCGCAGATCGCTTATTGGATGAAAAATTCGACGCAGAAAAAGGGCTGAGCACCCAACAGATTATCAACTTTATCAGGGAATTTCAGGATAGCTACGAGAAGAAAGAGAAATCGCTGACAGAGTTAACTCCCGAAGAGAAGGCGAAGAGGGTCGCGCTTGTAAAAGAAATCCTTGCAAAAAAGATGGCAGAACTTCGCGCTATGGAACCCGCAGGCGTGCCCGTTATTTCCGATGCCATCGTAGATATGACTTCAGCCGATAAAGTGATAAGCGAGGGCGATGTTACTGCTGTCATTGCACGCCTTAAGGATCAAAACATTTCGGATATTAACGAAGCTAATGAAAATGAAGAAAAGTTCGATAGCATCGTCAGAGGCTCTGCGCGTAGTAAGGGTTTGAATGGAGTTATATTACGCAAAGCCGTACGCGCGCATATGTCAGCCAAACCTCTTCTCGAGAAAGCAAGAAAATTATACCAGCAAAATGAAACAAGCTTTTCCAACCTTAAGGAAGTACTGGAGCGGTTCATAGAGTCATCGCCTAAAACCGGGGAAATTCTTATCTCGAGCTACAGCGAAATGATAGACAAGATCCTGAAGGCAATTAAGAACAGGTCCGGGACGCAGCTTACTGGCGAAGAGGAGATGATCATAATAGGCACATGCGTTGATTTTATAATAAACCTTACCTCAGATACTTCATTGAAATGGACAAGCGATGGAATTAAAGCGCGAATAGATACTTTTTTAAAACACTTGACGGACCGCGTCATCAATAACGCTCCATCAGGCGATTCCAGCGCCTTCGTAGTTGCAGTCGCGTATCTAAAAGTTGCTCTGCCTCTTGCGTTTAAAGATTCCGAACAGGACCTTAAAGCGGGTGATGTAGAAAATGCGCTAAATCATCCACAGGTAATGATGCTTGAAAAGATGCTCGAGGACGGCCATGACGGGAATCTTATGTTCAACGGGAAGAGATATTCTATAAAGAGCATTGCTTCATTGGGCGCATCCGAGGGTAAAAATCCGGCCTTTATAATAACCATAGTTGACGCGGATAGTAAAGAGGGCGAGAGAAAGATCGAGAGGAAAGTAATAGCCAAGAGTGTACAGAAACGCTCAGATGGCTTGAATGATATTATCGCTACGCAGATCATGTCAAATGTGCTTGCCGATCAAAGTTTATACGGTTACGGCGTCGAATTCTACGCGCAAGCCGGGACTAAAGATAATCAAAAAGTATGGGAATTGATCGAATACGTCGAAAGCGGCGATGGGTCAGATGTGCATATCGGCGGCACAGTTGACAGAGACGTAAACCGTGAATTAATGGAGGCGTTTCTCAAGTCTGAAGGACGCGATAATATGCTTAACGCTCTCGGCGCAATATTTGCGCTCGAATATGTGCTCAGGGCGCGTGATGCCAAGATGAGACATATCCTTATGCGCAAAGGAACTCTTTTTAGAATAGATTGGGAATTCATGCTCGATTTTGCAGCGCGTGAAAGCGGTGAGATCGTAGATGTTTTGAGTAAAAATGGAGACGAGAGAGCTTTCCTCGAGGCTTTGATGCAGCATCCCGATGGCGCAAGAATGATAGCTCTAGTCAGAGCCGGTTTTACAAAAGCTATCGAGGCGATGCGCACTAAGAAATTTAAATCACCAGAAAGCGGCGAGGAAATGGATATATATAAAATCGTTTCACTCCTGCGTCCCGATATAGCCGGTGAGGCAATACCAAATATAAAAAGCCGGCTCTCTAAGGATCCTGAGGCCATCATGGCTGAACTCGAAATGCCTGACTCATCCGTTGCGAAAGCTGCCCCCGCCGCCGCAACCGCTGCCGCGAAAGCCGCCGCCGCAGTCTCGGAGGTTAAAGCTCCGGCTGTCGCGCTGGTAAAACTTTCATTAGGGTCGTATTTGGCTAGAGAGGGATATAAAAACCTCGGATCGCAAACTGCAGCGCATTTAAGAGATTTAGGTAAGGATTTAGAACTTCTGGATCGTCTCATTTATAAGTGGGCAAAAGACGGGCTTACAGTTAAGGATATAGCGATAAAACTCAACGAAATGACCTCCGGCAGTTTACTACAGAGCGAGATAGATCATTTAAGAGCATACGTTACAGAGGTAGTTGCAGCCGAAAGCGCCGCGAAGTCAGCCGCCGAGGCCGAGCGCCTGAAAGCTGAAGCCGCGAAGCCTGCTGCTTTTAGGCAACCATTCGAAGTGCTTATTGAAGGTGTAAGCAGGCTCGCGGATGACCCATCATTATCAGAAGCGCAAAAGAAAAATATTCAAACGGTAGTAAAGCTTCTTCGCAGGGCGATATCCGAAAACGATCTTAATATAACGGATTCAGTATATGTCTTTGATGCGTTGAGAAGGTTGATCGACAATTTTAAAAGCAAGGGAGTGTCGTCTAATATTTTAAGCTCCATGAGCCAGTATGTGGAAAATTTGCGTGAACTGACAAATAAATACGGTAATGGCGAATTATTTACGCCTATAGGTATGAAATGGGATGATCTTCTCGGCAACGGAGTTACAGTTCAGGAAATATCAGAAGAAGCCCGAGCGGATAATGACGCCGGTAAAGATGTTGTGGTGGGCGAGGTGATAGGATCAGGTTTTCGCGTAAAAAATAGCGACGGTACTACAATGTATATTGTTAGCGCATTAGTAAAGCTCGTATCTCTACGCGAAGCCGCCGCAGCCGCCGCCGCGAAAGCTGCTCCGGCCGTAGCACCTGCTGCCACTGCCGCTCAAGCCGCCGCAACATTAGACGAATTAAAGAAGAACGAAGATCTTACAGATGGAGCTATTTCGAGTACCGGTGGATATGATGCCACATCCAGGAAACAGCACAATGACCGGTATAATAAACCGTTGCGTACCGAGGTGAGGCGTATTGCGAGGGAGCTCATCAGGCTTCTTATAGAAAAAGGCATTGACTATAAGCAATTCGTTGAAATTGTCTCTACGACCGAAGGTATGCGCCATCGTTATAAGATACGTGAAATGGTAGAGATGCTTGGCGGTAGCGTTAAAATCGCCGATGGTGTAGAAGTCAGGATCGACCGCGGTATGCCGGGCATGGCTGATATGCTTGTTATCATTAGCGATCGGTTCAACTTAGGCCATGCAGGCCGCGGCAGTCGTACAGTCTACGCAAGAAGCGAAGGTAAGGTCGTGCATGAGAAGGCAGAGTTGCGAAAATGGATACAATTTGCCATTGATCGTAAAATAGCTACGAAAGCCGAGATCGAGAACGGAAGGCTTGGCCAGGCGATCGTGGAATGGGCCAATAAGAATGAAAATAATAAGCGCGAGGCAATACGACTGCAGAGGGATTTCCACCGCGCGGCATGTCGGCAAGAATTTGAATATGTATTGGAAAATCTTGTGAAAGACAGGAAGATCAGTGAAGCTGTAAAGAATGATGTTTTAAAAGGATTTACCGACGACCTCATAGAGACGATAATTAATAATAACATTTCGGTATCCTTCTCTAATATTTTCGCGCGTCCCGTTTTGATGAGCAATCAGAATAAGATTAATATCAATCCTAAATTCATCAATTCCAAAGCTATAATCGGTGCAATACTGAAAGCGATGCCGGAAGCCGCCCTGCAAGGCCGAAGTAATGGGCTGGGCCGCCTTGCA
>CAZHIO010000081.1:0-4982 GCA_964532615.1 uncultured Planctomycetia bacterium | reverse complement strand
TGATAAGCTTCTCGGGATATATCTTCTGGCGCGCGCGTCTTTTGATATGTTCATCCCCACAAAAGCGTCGAATCTTGTATTGCTTATAGTAGCGCCGTAACTATTGTGGCGGCGGTGATGCTTGCGCTCGTTCAGCATAATTATAAGAGGCTGCTCGGATATCATGCCGTTTCTCAAGTCGGGTATATGATCCTGGGGATAGGAACCGGTACGGCGATAGGCCTGGCGGGCGGGCTCTTTCATATGCTGAACAACGCGATATATAAGTCATGTTTATTTCTGACCGGCGGTGCGGTAGAGAAGAGGACCAAGACTATGGACCTCGATAAATTGGGCGGCCTTGCCAAGTTCATGCCGATTACTTTTCTGGCGTGCCTTGTCGCGTCACTTTCCATCTCGGGCATACCGCCATTCAACGGCTTTGTCTCCAAATGGATGATCTATCAGGGGGTTATAGAGACCGCCGGTGCGGGAGGAAAACTTTGGGTGATATGGCTTTCGGCCGCGATGTTCGGAAGCGCTATAACGATAGCGAGTTTCATGAAACTTCTGCACGCTACATTCTTAGGGAGGCCCTCTGACGATATAAAGGAAGTCGGCGAGGTAGGGCCCTTAATGTATATCCCTATGCTTATATTAGCCGCTCTCTGCGTAGCCCTGGGCGTATTCGCTTTCAGGCTGCCGATACCATTCCTTAGAACGCCTTCTATGGCCGAAAATCTGCAATATATAGGAACGTGGGCGGCGATCCCGGCTACTATACTTATTTTGATCGGGCTTGCTGCCGGGTTGCTTATATATTGGCTGTCGAACCCGAGAGGTTTACGTGTCGTAGATAATTTTGTGGGCGGGGGAGACCCTAACGCGTTGCCAAGGATCAGCGGAACGGAATTCTATGATACGATAAGAGATATAGGGCCGATAGGCAAGTTTTATAAGGAAGAGGAATCCGGGAAGTTGGATCCGTATAATATTATGCTGAAGACGGTCAGCTATTTTATGAAACCGTTAAGGCATCTGCATAACGGCGTATTGCCGACCTACATGGTATGGTCCTTGTTGGGGATGATAGGGTTTTTTGCGGTGCTACTCTTTAAATAGGCTATGATAGAGATACATCTGATATTGATATTCATGATAGTCGCGGCCGTTATTGCGGTCGAGGTGAAGGATCTTCTCTCGAGCGTGATCGCGGTCGGCGCCGTAGGTATAGGGCTGTCGATGGCGTTCCTTGTGATGAAAGCGCCGGATCTGGCCATCATGCAGCTTGTGGTGGAGATACTAAGCCTTATAATACTCATAAGGGCCACTATACGCAAAGATCTGCCGTTCAGCTCTTCGGGCCGATGGATATTTAATACAACGTCGACCGTAATATTTATAATAGCGTTTTTGATCCTCGCGTATTTTCCGCTGAAAGATATTCAGCAGTTCGGAAACCCGCTTATGAGAGTGGCTAAGACCTACATAGCCGAAGGCATCGCGCTGACAGGGGCATATAATATCGTAGCCGCTATAACCGTTAATTTCAGGGCGCTTGACACTCTGGGTGAAGTCACAGCTCTATTTGCTTCGGCAATAGGCGTACTCGCCATCGCGCGTAAGATCACGCGCAGATAAGCACATCTTTAGGAGGGAGGGGGAATGGCTGTAAGTCAAGAGAGAGGGATGACGCTGATAGTAAAGACCGTAACTCGCATCACTCTCGGCTTCATACTCCTGTACGGAATATACATAGCGCTTAATGGTCACATAGCTCCCGGAGGAGGGTTTGCCGGAGGCATAATAGTCGCGCTGTCGCTGGTGCATATCATGCTGGCCTTCGGAAAAGAGATATCTCTGCGCTGGCTCCACGCGTATACCTTGCGCATCACCATGGCGGTCGGCGCTCTCATATTTTTACTGGGCGTCTTATTGGGTTCTCCTAAATGGTTGTTTAACAATGAATATATTCTGCCGCTGTGCGAAATGGCCGTAGTCGGCGCCGGGATGTTCGCGATATTTGTAGCCCTCGTCTTAACCAGTAAATCGGATAAGGATTCGGAATAGGAAGGTGTACTATGTCAGTC
This sequence comes from uncultured Planctomycetia bacterium, assembly GCA_964532615.1. Lineage (GTDB taxonomy): Bacteria > Omnitrophota > Gorgyraeia > 2-01-FULL-45-10 > 2-01-FULL-45-10 > CAIMPC01. The sequence goes on along the minus strand of CAZHIO010000081.1, from coordinate 2,913 downwards.
TATCTGTTATGTATGGTTCTCTTCTCGATAGGTCTTTATTGCGTGCTAAGAAAGAGGAACCTTATTAAGATAATAATCGGTATAGGCATTATGGAATATGCCGTCAATCTCTTCTTTGTATTGACCGGTTACCGGGCCATGGGCAGGTCTCCCATATATTCCCATGACCAGGGGGTTAGAAACATGGTGGACCCGCTGCCTCAGGCGGTCGTCTTGACGTCCATAGTCCTGGGCCTGTCGGTCACTTTATTGTTAATCTCCATAGCGATAAGAATTTACGAAAAGTACGGCACTTTCGATATTACGAAGATCAATAAGCTTAAAGGATAAGATCGATGGCATTATTGGAGTATCTGATAGCGATACCTCTGGCTGCGAGTTTTCTTATAGTGCTTTTCGGCAAGCGGTTTAAATATGCCGGCGAGATATTATCGGTCATATCGGCTGCCGCGCTCTTTATCATCTCGGCCTCTTGCGCCGGATCGATCCTTATTCAAGCGCCTATAATATTTAAAGTAGGTCACTGGTCGCCTCCGTTCGGTATCCCTCTCATCGGAGACGGATTATCTGTATTAATTCTTGTAGTGGCTAATATGATCACGCTGGCCGTAATCATATATTCGATCGGATATGCAAGGCAGTATACAGATAACTGGAAGTATTATACACTTCTTATGATCATGACAGCCGCTGTGAACGGTCTGGTAATGACGGGAGATCTCTTTAATCTGTTTGTATTTCTCGAGATCGCGTCGATCACCGCTTATGCCCTTGTTGCGTTTACGAATGAGGATGAGGCGCTTGAGGGGGCCTTTAAATACGCGGTGCTGAGCGCGGTCGCCTCGAGTTTTGTTCTGCTCGGAATAGCGCTCCTTTACGGTTATACTTCCACTCTCAATATGGCCGATATGGCTTCCGTTATTTTCGCGAAAGGCCCAGCGAGGCTTATACCGTTTGTCAGCGCGCTCTTTCTTATGGGTTTTGGGCTCAAGTCGGCGCTTGCACCGTTCCATACATGGATGCCGGATGCTTATACAAAGGCGCCGGCAACTATCGCGGCCATGTCTTCAGGCGTACTCATAAAGACGCTGGGCATCTACGCGTTGGTCAGGATATTTTTCTGCGTCTTTGGTATGACGGATAAGATATCCTTCATTTTTATCGCTTTAGCCCTTCTATCTATGATAGGCGGAGGCGTAATGGCGTTCGGCCAATCGAATATCCGCAGGCTGCTCGCTTATTCAAGCATAAGCCAGGTAGGCTATATTCTGCTCGGTTTCGGAATAGGCACCCCTTTAGCGATAACCGGCTCGATATTCCATCTCTTTAATCACAGCGTAGCAAAATCGCTTCTTTTTCTGAATGTCGGCGCGATCGAGAATCATTACGGAACATCGGATATTAATAAGATCTCAGGACTGGTTTCCAGGGACAGGATATGCGGTTATACGAATCTGACCGGGATCATGTCTATATGCGGGATACCTCCCTTCGGAGGCTTCTGGTCCAAATTGATAATCATATTTGCGTGTATACAGGCCCATAGGCCAATTCTGGCTTTAGTCACAGTAGCCGTAAGTATATTGACGTTAGTGTACTATCTTAAGGCTTATACTCCGGCGCTTTTCGGAACGGATAGTGAAGCCGGCAATAAGCAATATGCGGTTCATTTCAGCATGAAGCTTGCGATGATAGCCCTCTCGCTTATAGCGGTATTCGGAGGGCTTGCTATTATGCCGGGACCCGTGAAGGTCTCTATAGATAACGCCGTTGCGGTGCTGTTGAACGGCAGCGCCGGTTATATAAATACTCTATTTGGAGCCGTGAGATGATATTCAGCGCCGGACTCTTTACGCTATGGTTTGTAGTATGGGTCCTGCTGTCATGGCCGCCCGACTCGAAGGACATCATATCCGGCGCGCTTGTCTCCATATTCGTCACGTTAATGACCATAGACGTTATGGAGCATAAAAAGAAAAAACGGACGTCAATTATCGGGACCTTCTCGCGCTTAGCCTGGTTTATATATTATGTATTTGTATTCTTATGGGAGTGCCTAAAGGCCAATATAGACGTCGCATATAGAGTTCTGCATCCGGAGCTTCCTATAAGGCCCGGCACGATCAGGGTAAAAGTATACCTGAAGAGCGATATAGGCCTGACATTTCTGGCGAATTCGATTACGCTCACCCCCGGGACCACAACCGTAGACATCGATAAAGCCAGCGGCCTTTTATATGTACATATGCTGAACATAAAAGACGATAAAGTCTCAAAAGACGGAAGGCTGAAGATCGTAGATAAATTTGAGAATATATTGAAAAGGATATTCGAATAATATCATGAAGAATCTCCGCTATATAGCCGGACTGATCGCGATAGTCGTGGTCGCCCTTATCATACTCTTCTGTCCCGTCAGATCGATGATCAGCTGGCAGTCGGAATTCTTGAGCCGGGCGTTCTTATGGCTTCTGGTATCGGCCGCATTATGTCTTTACAGGATCCTGCGGGGGCCGACGGCTCCGGATAGAGCCGTAGCTATAGATATGCTCGGTATTCTGATAGTGGGTTTTTGCGCGATATTAAGCATAGCTACGGGGAGGGACTGGTATATAGATATAGGTATCGCGTGGGCTTTGCAAAGCTTCATCGGCATCATGGCGCTGGCTAAATACCTAGAAGGGAAAGATTTCGATGAATGAAAATATAGGCTTAACTCTGATAATAGTAGGATTGACGTTCGATTTTTTCGGATGCTTAGGACTGATACGCTTTCCGGACGTTTATAACCGCCTTCAGGCATCGGCTAAGTGTATAACCCTCGGCACGTGCGGCATACTCTTAGGACTTGTCTGTTTTAAAGGTTTTACTGCCACGGGAGTCAAAGCGCTCTTGTGTCTGGCTTTCATAATA
>CAZHIO010000080.1:0-4998 GCA_964532615.1 uncultured Planctomycetia bacterium | reverse complement strand
TATCAATATAGCGACCACTCCGGATACCATTTCATGGATATGGAGAATTATGACACGGTAGCCCTGTCCAGGGAGCTGGTAGGCGGCTCCAAAGACTATCTTAAAGAGAATATAGAGGTAGAGATACTTTATTACGAGCATCTGCCGGTCACTTTGGAAATACCGGTAAGCATAGCGCTCAAAATTATCGAATCGGCTCCGGGAGCCAAAGGCGATACGTCCGGCAGGGCCCTGAAGCCGGCGAAACTCGAGACCGGCCTCGTTGTTAACGTTCCGCTATTCATAGAAGAAGGCGAGACGATCTTAGTCGACAGCCGCACAGGCGAATATCTTGGAAGGGCGTAATAATCCGGTAATAGTCGTCGGCGGCGGAGCATCAGGAATAATAGCCGCGATCAGCCTCAAGCGCAGAGGCTTGCCTGTTGTAATATGCGAGCGCATGAAAAGTCTCGGAAAGAAGATACTCGCTTCCGGGAACGGGCGCTGTAATCTGTCGAATGACAGGCTTGATAGTTCTTACTATAATCCCGCCGCGCGACCGCTTGTTGATTCCGTATTTTCCAGATTCAATAACGTCTCCATTAAAGATCTATTTATCGAAATGGGATTAAGAGTCTATTCCGAGGACGGCAGAGTATTTCCCGCAACAAATCAATCCGCGTCGGTACTGAAAATTCTTGAGACGGAACTAAAGAGGCTCTCTATTCCCGTAGAATATAACTTTCAGGTAACAAAGGCGATAGGCTCTAAAGGTAATTTTACCGTAGTTTCAAAAACGGGCGGTAAGCTTACGGGCAGTACGGTTATCCTTACCGGCGGAGGAAAGTCCTATCCGTCTCTTGGATCGGACGGAAGCCTTTACGCTGTCGCCAAGGCGATGGGTCATAGGATCATCGAACCGGTACCGGCAGCCGTTCCTCTCGTCGTTAAAGACGAGCTGTGTCATAAATTACAGGGTCAGAAGATATCAGCCAGGATCAAGAGCTTTGTAGCGTGCGAGGCCGCGGGCGAATCGTCGGGGGATCTATTATTTACAAAATACGGCCTCTCGGGTACCGCCGTGTTGGATATAAGCGAAGAGGTGTCGCTTGCCATCAACCGTAACAAGTTAAATGACGTTATGCTGTCTGTGGACATGGTGCCGTTCATCGGAAAAGATGAGCTGGCGGACGAATTGTCCGGCAGAATAAAGCGCAATATTACCGGCGAAGACCTTATCGTAGGGTTATTGCCTAATAAGTTCGGACCTGCGCTTAAAGAGGTGCTGGATACAGGCGATAGCGAATTGATTACCAGATCTTTAAAAGAGAGAGTTTTTAGGGTTTCAGGAACCAGGGGATGGAATGAGGCGGACTTTACGGCTGGAGGAGTGGATCTTAAAGATGTCGATAAAAATAGCCTGGAATCGACTATCATAAGAGGCGTATATTTTGCCGGGGAGATACTCGATGTAACCGGTAAACGCGGAGGATATAATCTTGCATGGGCGTGGGCGTCCGGTTTTATAGCCGCTCAAGGGGCCTTGCGATGAATAGGCGCATAATATTAGCTTCGAAATCGAAGGCCCGACGACAACTATTGAAACAGATGGGTATCAGGTTCACAGTTTCTTCTTCCGGGATCAAGGAGCGCCATCTTCTCGGACGAGGAGGCTGCGCGCGTCTGGTAGTGGATAATGCCAAAGAAAAAGCCATGGACGTCGCCAGGCGCTACAAGACCGGAGTGGTGATAGGTGCCGATACGGTGGTCCTTGTCGGAAAGAAGATCATAGGCAAGCCAAAAGATATTTGTGACGCTCGCCGAACTCTTAAGATAATCTCGAAAAGACCCCAATGGGTTTATACCGGAATAGCCGTAATCGATATTGACAATAAAAAGATGTATCTCGGACATGAAAAAACCAAAGTCTATATGTATAAGCTTACCGATAAAGAGATAACCGGCTATTTTAAAAAAGTATCGCCGCTTGACAAGGCCGGATCTTTTGACATACAGGGCCTTGGTGGCCTGTTCATAGACAGGATAGAGGGTTGTTTTTATAATGTAGTCGGCCTGCCGGTAGCGAAGCTCTCAGGGATGCTGCGTCTTGCGGGCATTCATATTTTTCAATAACAGATAAAAATAAGGAAGGCGCCGGACATGAAAAAAATAAAGTTCGATTTCAATAACATGTTTACCCATAATATCGGCAAATCTCACGGCGCAACGGATAGAGACATCGCCGCGATACTGCCGAAAGCCAAAAGGGCGCATAAACACCTATCGGCTATTCTATCGAACGATAAGAACAGGGTGAATCTGGGGCTGGAATGGTTCTTCTTGCCGCGACAGACCGATGATGCTATAAAGCGCATACAGGATCTCGGAGATGAGATAGCCGCTAATTATGAGAATGTTATATCGCTGGGAATTGGGGGATCATACTTAGGCCTAAAAGCCGCGCAGGACGCGCTCTGCCCGGCGTACTATAATGAATTCGCTTCATCGGAGCTTAAGAGGCCGAAGATATATTTTGACGGAAATAATCTCGATCCCGATACGCTCAGCGTTTTGCTGAAAAACCTCGAGGCCAAGAAGACATTTGTCGTGGTGATATCAAAATCCGGAGAGACCGGCGAGACCAAGGCCGCATTCGCTGTTGTCGAAGCCTGGCTGAAGAGAAGAGTCGGGTCTCTTTATGGCAGGCAGATCGTAGCTATAACTGATCCTAAGTCAGGCACTCTCAGGAGGAGGGTAGAGCTTGAAAACGCGAAAGACCCTTTAAGTTTCCGCAGTCTGAGCGTCCTGAAAGGGGTCGGCGGCAGATTCTCGGAACTCAATATAGGGTTACTGCATTTAGCGATAGTCGGAGTCGAAATACGAAAAGTGCTCGACGGCGCTGAATATATGATCAAAGAGTGCAGCGCGGCTAACGTAATTAAAAATCCCGCTTACATGTACGCCATACTTCAGACAATCATGTATCGAAAAAAAGACAAATCTATAGCGATCATCATGCCTTTTTCCGAGAGATTAAAGTCTACCGCCGATTGGTATGTGCAGCTTCTGGCCGAGAGCCTGGGAAAGAAATACGCCAGAAAGATCGAAAACACCATAGACGGCGAAAGGTGGCTGCAGGATAAGAAAAAGATCGTCAATATAGGCAGGACTCCGATACCAGCACGCGGGACAAACGACCTGCATTCCATACAACAGAATAATATCGAAGGAATGAATGATAAGACCGTTACGTTTATGAAGGTAGAACGCTTTCAAGACGATATCATAGTCAAAGGTACGGGCGATTATCTGGACGGTAAGTCTTATTCCAGGCTTTTGTCTCTCGCTGAGGAAGCCACGGAATGGGCGTTAGTCATGGAGGAGCGTCCGAGCTGCACTATAACGATCCCTGAGATATCGCCTTTCTACTGGGGGGCTATCTTGGCATTCTTCGAGATCGCTACGGCTTTCGAGGGCGAGCTTCTCGGCGTTAACGCATTTGACCAGCCCGGAGTTGAGGGCTACAAGAACTACATGTACTATAAATTAGGCAAGACAGGGATACCGGCCGAGATCTCCGAACATATAAAGAAAAATCCGCTGCTTAAGAAGCCCAAATACATCTTATAACCGAAGAGAATGTCTACAAAAATAAGATACGAAATAGATCCTTATAACAGGCTGGTGGTTATAGATAAGAGCCTCTCTCTGCCAAAACAGCGCCGTGTAATAGAGGGCCGTTTCGCGATCGGCGGCGGCAATTCTCTCGAGTACCGCGTTAAATCTCCGGTATCGGAATCCGAAGAGACCCCTTATCAGTTACAATTGAAAGGGGCCTGGTCGTTATCCCCGGGACATGATCTCGTATTCAGCGTAAAAAAATCCTCCGGAGGCGCATCGGGGAATTCATTGGCCATCTCCGGGAATATTATAGATACTAAAGGCGACGCAATTCTATTTTCCGTAACCACTAAGCGCGGCGAGCGCGCCGCGAATACGTATGCGCTGGAGATAGCCGGTACCTGGGCGGTCGATCTTAACAACCGCTTAATATTCAGAGTGAATAGAGATAACGGTCGATATGATCCTCTTGTATTTGAAGCCCGATGGGAAGTAAATAAAGATAATGAGATCGTATACCGTTACGAAAGAGCCGTTTTAAAGACCAGGCGCAAAACCATTCATACGTTAATATTGAGAGGCCAGTGGGGCATAGGCCAGAATGGGCTATTACGTTATGAGATGGACGCTCTCTCGGGTAGTTCGTTAAGCTTTAGGGCATCGATATGCGGTTGCGGGGAAAATTACATCAAATACGAGATAGGGGCAGGGCTCTCCGATTCAGTAAAGCCTCACAAGAGAACGATAACCCTATTTGGAGCATGGCGCCTTAAGAAGGGTTCCGGATTATTTTTCGATATCGAATCTTCTAGGGGAAAGTTAAGCTCGATATCTTTAACCGTAGAAGCTAAGCTTACATCGAGAGACACGGTGCTATTTACCATCAAGGACGGCATTGACGGAAAAGGCGCCGGCGTGCGCTTCGAACTGAACCGAATTTTTTTAAAAGGCGATGGCAGTGCTTTCGTCCGTATATTGCACTCGCGGGAAGCCTCAGGAGTCCTGGTGGGCGCGGGCTTCAGATGGTGATCCCCGAAGATAAATTTGCCTATAATATAATTGTCAGGTATACTTAATCTACAATTCGAAAGGAGGTAGATAAGTATGGCGTGTAAAATACATAAGAAAGCGAAAAAGAAAGTTACAAAGAAAAAAAAGGCGACGAAGAAGAGAAGATAGCGCTTATATAAATTTACTGTAAAGGCCCCGGTAGATATCGATCTATCGGGGCTTTCGTTTATGGGCCCGGGCAAATATTTTGTGCTCACCCTTGGGGCATTTACTTTTGGCACTTGCTTTCGCTCGTTAATTTAATCTATCCGATTCAGTGATAGTGCCAACCCAGCCAGTGGGCTTCGCTATTCTACGAAAGTTACGCCGCCGGTTGGGTGCATCGCG
>CAZHIO010000079.1:0-5071 GCA_964532615.1 uncultured Planctomycetia bacterium | reverse complement strand
TGATAAACAATTTATCCAGACGTGCTGTTGTGGATTATGCCACTACCGAAGAGAGAGGCTGGCTCAAGAGCGCTGTACGGGGCCTCATCGCGCGTAAGGCGAAAGTTACAAGCCAGCCAGAGTCGAAGCCGGCATTGCCCGTTGCGCCCGTTGCCGTTCAATCATTGACACAGCTCCTGACACTTACACCTAAATTGTCAGCGTCTGACGGGGTCGGGAGAGCTACTGCGGCAGCCTTCAATGGCATACTTTCAGCTACCGCTCTTACACAATACGATAGCGGAAATATCGATTTATCATACCCTCAAAAATCATGCGATACCAGGTACAATTCAGAAGAGCAGGTGGCGGCACTTACAGCCATAGTTAAAAAAGAAATGCAGCAATGGCAGCAAGAAAATCCTCAGTATTCTACGGATATCATCAGGATCGAATTTGTGCGCGGTATCGATGGTGACGAAATGTTGCGCGAAGAATATGACACAGCGACGCTTCTCGTAAATCTCGATAGATTGGAGGTCGGCAGACCGGAGATCATAAGAAAAGGGCTCGACGCCTTGCGCGTTTGGGCTGTAGAGCATAATACTGAATATCTCGGGCAGGCCGGCCTGTATTTCCACGGAACAAGCTTAGACGCGATCTTCCGTATCATAAAAGGGGGAGGGGTCATCGACCCTGAAAAGGGCAACGTTGGTGCTACGGCTGTTGAGAAGCCGGGAAAATACTTTTACGTCAATCATGAATGGAATCTACCTATGAGCGTTGCAAAGGGAGACAGTGGCATTGTACTTAGATTTGAGAAAAAGAATTTATCTGAATTAGGCGTTACCTTCAGCAGGGCAATCGACGTAGATGACGCTCCGGGTAAATATGGTTTAGTGACGCAACGGAAAATCCCACTTAGCGCGGTATCGCTTAATACGAAGCGAGAGATAGTTATTGCTGTGCTGAACCAGGTGGCCGCAGATTGGGCGCTCTCAGCGCTTATACAAGCCGGTCTTAAACAGCCGACGTTTACCAGTAGGGATATTGAAAAATTACCAAGAATATTGGGTTTTTCCGGATGGAAGGAGATGAGTGATAAATTTGATATTTCCGGGCAAATACAAAAAGCGATAGCCGTAAATCCGGATATTTCCTCAATTCTATTGCCATCCGTTGCATTACAGGTGCCTGCCCTGGACACCGCTCCCGCCGCGCCGGTTGCGCCAGCACCGGTTGCACCTGCTATAGCTACCACTCCGGTACCGACTATGCCGGCCGGGAATGAGACGGTGATAGGTATCGTATGCGCTGCGGCGATGAACATTAAGCCGCCGCAGGGAGTTAGATTCGAATTTATAACCACTGAGACTGCAAAGTCCGAATTTATGAAAGAAGATCCGGGCGCCGCGCCGCGACTCATGATTGACTTGGTGGGAAAAACAACTGGTGAGATCAGCGCTGAGGTGAATAAAGCCGCTATTGCCGAAAGCGTTCGTCAGTTTGTCCTTACATATCCATATATCGTGGCCCTTAATAAGGGAAACATATCGACGCTGAGTCATGATTCGCTGAAAGAAATAATTGATATAATAAATAGCACATTACCTCAAGCACAGTCGCTCGATCTCGATAACATATTAAACGATATAAAAGTGAAAGCCGCGAGCCAGACTGCGCCATCGAAAGTGGACACTGAAACTGAGCAGTGGGTAGAGGGTTATACAAAAGCGATCACATCAAAAGACCAAAACGAGATGAATCGTAAGCAGGCTGAACTGATCGATCGTCTTTCGCGCGTGGATAGTGCAACTGACATGCGTAAGATTCTGGGCCAGCATCAGGCGATCGCGACGACGCAGTATTGGGACGCTGAGAAGAGCCGCACCGGTTCTGCGGACTCGTTCTGCGAGGCTATGGTGAATGATCTGGATAAGGGCGGCATGACCGTATTCGCTTTCGACGCAAAGCTCCTGAAAGATAAAGCGCTGATTAATGTCCGCAGCGTTATAGCTGCCACTAAAGATAAACCTTTTGCCAAGGTTGTAATACTTAAAGAATCTGCCGGTGAACCAGATCTGATAAGCGATAAGAATATTATAAATGAGGTCAGGGACAAGGGTAAGGATATTTCAATACAGCTTCGCGAGATAGTGGAAAAGAATACCGGCAGGAAAGTCACGGCGACAGTCATCTCTATGGATGAGGCATCGGTTTCGATAGACAAGATAAGGAATGATTATGCGTCAACGTCAAAGGCCAGAGAAACGATGCCTTCGTATATTCTGATCAAGCCGGAACCCAACGGGATAAATAGCGCCACCATCGGAGAGGTGACGGTCGCTACAGCCCTCAGGAGAATGCCTTGCTTTATAGGATTAGGATACTCAGAGGCAGAGGGCGCGAAATTTAAAGACATTAAAGATATACTTGCCAGTGCCGGTATCAATGGCTGGTTCATTATGATCCGGGACGTCGGCAAGGCGATCGCTCAGATATTCAACGCCATCAAGCAGACCTCAATATCCGCGTAATAAGCCTAATCTATTTATTTCATTAGTAATGTAAAGTATAAAAAAGTCAGTTTATTAGCTTGCCTCGGGCTAATATTTAATGTATATTTATGTATTAGTTAAAGAATCAAAATCTGGTTAATATTACTCAAAAATTTGATTGGAGCATATCGGAAATATGGTTAGATTTATGCGCAATATTTATTTCAGAGCAGTCGCTATCGCTTTGATCATATCTTTTATCACCACTGATATATCATGGGCTTGCCCGCAATGCGGGACAGGCAACTCCTCCACATTAGCTACTCAATCCATTTTCCAGCAAAATATGATCACGGAAGCCGCCGAAAAGTATCGCGGATCGATCTTAGCAGATTCCAATCTTCTCGGCTCCGTATACAGTATCGCCAGATACCTGCTTGGTGACGCCGATGCCGGAATTGATCCTCTGCCCATAAAATATATGGAAGAGATGCTTACCGCCGAACTTGGCTCTGCGCTAAATGGCATAGACCTTTCTAAAGTCACGCTTACCGACGGGGTGGCCTACATACCTTTTGTTAAAGGCGATAAGAAGCATATACTCCAGATCGCTTTAAAAGGCAATAAGTCTTTCATGAGCCTTAGCGGATACGAGTGGCCGGTCTTCGATAAATATGTAGTAAAAGACCTTCCCGAGGACTATTCACATGTATCCGCGGCTCAGCCTATGACTAAGTCATTTCCCGCGGACTCTACGCCTGACGCCTCGTCCGGAAGCGGCCAAACCTCTCCGGCTAACCCGCTCTCCATGAAACGAATCAAGCCGGCCGGTATTAATGACGAATATATTCAGATAAAGACAGCTCACAAGCGCGAAGTGATAATAAAAAATCTTTCTTCCGTGCTGAAGAACGGCGTGCCGGATTCTTTCGTTAAGGATTTTGTAGACGGTATGCCGAACGAGCACCTGGAGCGCGCCGCGATCGCCAGGCTTGTGAATGAGATAGTATTTTCATATCTTATGTTCAATTCATCAAGCCATCTTAGTGTCATATCAATATAGGGCTTCTCGCATACGTTTAGGAGTTCTATCTCTGTTTCATCCTTCAATAAAGGACAAGTTATCAAAAGGCTTGAAAGATACTGTGAACTTTTACAATCAAGAGAGGTTTTTCCACCTTTCATTTTTCCAGTTATTTCTATCGGCGGACAGCCGTTGTTTTTTTCTGATAATGATTCAGCACCAAGGTTATTTAATGCCGACAAAAGTGGCTGGACCGGCCTTTTTCTGATTGAATCATCTCCGTCAATAATTATTTTTTTATCTGCAAGTGCTGCGACGGAAGCAATCAGATTAGTGGTGGTACCTGAGTTAAGAGTATTGATTTTTTCTTCTATTATCTTAGGTACGCCATTGAACCCTGTGACCTCAAAATTTCCTTGGCTTTTTCTTTCTATCTTTGCGCCTAATGCAGAGCAACCGTTTATTGCTGCTTTTGTGTCCTCTGATTCAAGGACATTAGTCAATTTTGATGTTCCTTCTGCCAGGGATGCAAATATAAAAGCGCGGATTGTATGGGATTTAGAACTGGAAATAATAACTTCTCCACTGAGTTTCCCTGTTTTTTGAACTATCAGTTTCATGAAGGCATATACTCCAATATCTTTTGTTCCATAAATGACTTATCTGATTTTTTATCAGTCCACAGCTCAAATTGCCTTGCTGCTTGATTGATGAACATTGTTATGCCTGAGATGGTTGTGCACCCGTTTCTTTCTGCCATATCAATCATCTTCGTAATAAGAGGATTGTAAACGGAATCAAAGACAATCATGTTCCTAAGATACTTTCGTTCTATAGGAGATTCATTTATCCTTGGAATCATACCAATAGATGTTGCGTTAATAAGAATATCAACTTTTTTCCAGTCGATATCTTCAATTTGCCTGAACTCTGCACCCAATTCTTTTGCTAGTTTCACTCCCTTGTCAATTGTGCGATTAGAGATAATTAACCTACTCCCTTTTTCGGTTATGCCATAACCGATAGCCCTAGCAACCCCTCCTGCTCCAAGCATGAGGATAGTCTTGCCTTTTATTTTTGTTTTTTCCAAAATTGTTTCCATTGCCCCTTCTATATCGGTGTTGTATCCAATCAGTTTATTGTCTTTCACTACAACTGTATTTACTGCGCCGACTTTTTTAGCAACTGGATCTATCATATCCAGATATGCCAATATCTCCTCTTTATAGGGCATGGTTATACTGAATCCCGATACGACGAGCCGGAATGAATTGAGAAACTCTTTCAGATTATCGACCAGGAAATTAAGATAGACTGCATTAATCCCTTTTTCCTTAAATGTAAGATTGTGAATTATAAATCCCTTACTTTTTGATACGGGATTTCCAATAAGACCATAGATTTTAGTTTCTGAGTTTAGTTTATCAGCCCTATAAACATATCTAAGATGCTCACAGCTTAGCTGGCCCTGCGCAGATTCCCTACCTTTATCGAGATAACCAAATGTCAAGTAAGAACCAAGAGAAAGATTTAAGATATGGGAAATTTCACCTTTCTCACCCATACATAA
>CAZHIO010000078.1:0-5091 GCA_964532615.1 uncultured Planctomycetia bacterium | reverse complement strand
TCGTATATATCGATAAGAAATTTTGCTTTGCCTTCGAAGAACTCTATGTATCTGTCGCTCTTTTCGGTATGCCAGCTGTTTACTACCTTCAGGTTCTCCTGTCTTCTGAAAGGCCCGTCGCTCTTCTCGTATATATACCGCACGGCGGTATTCTTCTGTATCGCGGGGATTATCATCTTTATAAAACGTTCCATTCCGAGGGTCAATATCTGGAAGACCGCCGTATCGGCGTATACATCCACTATGAGCCCGGGAAGGCCGTCGGCCTCGCTGAATACGGCGCGGTAAGCGTTAGTCTTTCCGGCGAGAGAGGCCCTTTTGGCCACGGCTTCGTTTATCTTCCTGTCAAAAAAAGCCTCGTCGATGAGTTCGTCTTTAAAAGTCAGCAGCCTTACGATTATCTCGGACGTAGGATTGTAATAGCCCCGCCCGACATACTTATTGTCGGCCGTCCATACGCTGACTGCGCTGCCGCCGGCAAGCGGGATCCTCGGCGGGAAGACCTGGCTTTTATATATCCAAGGGTGTCCCGGCCTGAGGACCCCGCGCCTTCCGCTCCGCAATTGGACCGAGATATCTTTCATAGGGTTATAGCCATCCGCAAAACGCAAGCGCCGCTATGGTCTTTGCGTCATTTATCTTACCCGACCGGAATAATCTCTTCACCCGGCTCCTGGTAAGGATCCGGGTCTCTATCACTTCGTCTTTTTCGGCTTCATGAGGGACCTTCTTTAACCCCCGGGCTTTATAGATAAATATCTTTTCAGTAGAGTACCCGGGAACCGGGTAAATAGTTCCGATAAGCTTCATGCTCTTCGCCCGGTAACCGGTCTCTTCCACTATCTCGCGCCGCGCGCAGGAGAGCGGCGCCTCGTTCTTATCCAATGTGCCCGCCGGCAGCTCGTATATGTAAGCTCCTATAACGGGCCTTAGCTGTCTTAACATAACGATCTTATCCGCGCTCAAAAAAGGCGCTATAAGGGCCGCGCCCGGATGCTTTATCATTTCATATGTGGCGATATAGCCGTTCGGAAGCCTAAGGTTCTTAACAAATACCTTTAAGAGTTTTCCCTTATATACTATCTTCATGTTTTCCTCGTAATGCGTCATTATTATATTGATCTATAGCCGGGCGATAGTAAGCGTCGTCGTATGGGGTACTAAAAAGAATGGTGCCGAGGGCGTGAGTCGAACACGCCACGCCTGCCTTTTCAGGGCAGCGCTCTACCGCTGAGCTACCTCGGCACAAATTGAATCTGTCTCTTAGAAAATATTGCAGTCTAAATTATCACGAAAGGCAGCCGGAGTCAATATCATTTGTACTCCACTCCCTTGAGTCTCTCGACGTAGTGCTGGGCGCTGAAAGCGGCGGTAGCGCCGTCTCCTGAGGCCGTGATGACCTGCCTTAAGAGCTTCTTGCGGATATCCCCGCAGGCAAATACCCCATCAAGCGACGTCTTCATGTCGTCATCGCATAATACATATCCGTTATCATCCATCGCGACTAAGCCTTTAAATGCGCCGGAATTAGGCGTCATTCCTATGAGTATAAAAACGCCGTCTGTCGGCACCGTCTTTTCGGAACCGGCGATAAGATCCTTTATCACCACCGCCTCGCATCTCTTTGTCCCGTTTATCCGCGATAAGACGGAATTAAAGACGACTTCTATCTTATTATTAGCGAATACCCTCTCCTGCAATATCTTAGTCCCCCTGAACCTGTCGCGGCGGTGCACTATTCTCACTTTATTAGCAAATTTCGTAAGGAATAACGCATCCTCGAGAGCCGTATCTCCGCCTCCGATCACGGTTACGTCTTTACCCTTAAAGAGAGGCCCATCGCACGTTGCGCAGTATGATACGCCTCTTCCGGTCAGTTCTTTTTCGCCGGGCGCTCCGAGAGAATTCCATCGCGCGCCTGTAGCTATTATCAGGGAGAGCGCCTCTATCTTAGTCCCGTCCGATAATTCGACCGAAAATGTTCTTTCTTTCCGATCATTGACCTTAACGCTCTTAGCCTCATCAGTGCGGATCTCGAGACCGAAATGACTCGCCTGCTTCGACATCCAATCCGCCAGCTCGGGACCTTTTATGCCTCCCGGAAACCCCGGATAATTTTCTATGGTATCCGTCACTAATATCTGGCCGCCGCAAACCATCTTTTCGATCAAAATGGTCTTCATCCTCGCGCGGCATGCGTAGATACCCGCTGTAAGCCCGGCGGGGCCTCCTCCGATTATAGTTATATCGTATAAATTCGCCATATAATATCCTACTTTCTGGCTATGAATATAAAAAGACCCAGCCCAAGAGTGAAGAATACAATGTTCGGCAGGCTCGCGGCAAGCATCGGCGGAATTCTGCCCCCCGAAGCGACGACTATCATGCCTGAAAACGCGGCCCAATATATTCCGAATAGAACGGACCCGAGAACAAACCCTATGGACTTTTCGCTTCTCTGCGCCTTAACTCCGAGGGGTATCCCGATAAGGGCGAATATTATGGTCGCGACCGATATATTTATCTTCTTATATATCTCTACGCGCAACGGAATCGGATCTATATTCTGTACGACGCATTTCTCGATCTCGGCGTTAAGCTCGTTTATAGTCATCTCCCTGGTCTTCTTCTGTATCTTCTCTTTCTTAAATACCTTACTGAGATCGAGCGACATGAAGTACGTCTTAAAATTGAGTTTATAGAAACTGTCGGGATCAGTCGGGGACGGTTCTTCGCTTGTACCGTTATACAGCTTGAGCTCTATAAGGTTCTTCTCCGGAGTCGAATTGATCTCGCCCATCTCCGCCACTATCGTTCGCGTGGGCTTGCCTTCCTGGGGCTGATATATCCTGATATTCTTCAGCTTATTACCTTTTATCTCATGTATAAAAATTATATAATTTTCGAAACCTCTTATGAACGTGCCTTCTTCCAGCGCCGCCGCGGGAGAGCGTATACCTATCTCTTTTATCACGCGGCGCGAAGCGAAAGAACAGTTCGGAGAGACCTGGTCGTTAAGAAAAAAAGCGAAGAAGCTAAGCAGCACCCCTACCATGATGATAGGCATCGCGATACGGTAGAGAGATATCCCGCTGGCCTTCATAGCGGTCAGCTCGCCGTCTCCGGAAAGCCGCCCAAAAGAGAGTATCGACGCTGTGAGTACCGCTATGGGCAGGGTAAAACTCAGAAGCCATGGTATGAGATACATGAACAGTTTCAATACCGAGAACGCGTCTACGCCTTTATTGATAATATAATTCGCGAGCGTAATGATATTGCCGACGAGAAATACGAACGTGAATACCACCAGCGTAAGGATGAACGAGTGGAAGAACTCTTTTAATATATAATCTCTGAGTATTCTCATATTTTAACCGCTAAAATAAAAAACCGTCCTTAAAGAAGACGCTTTTAAGCAGATAGAAGATCTCTTTCCACATATAGTAAGTCACATATTCCCAGAACGGCGGAAAGACCCGTCTAACCTCATAATCCACATAGCCGCCGTATACCCTGACTACAACATAATGCAGATAGCCGCCGTCGGCATCCGGTATCTGGGTAAGCATTCCGCCGCCGCCGGACGTTATATAACGCACGCCGCCGAAAACTGCGGTCCTGAACATGTGTTCGTGTCCGGTGAAGACGATGTCGACTTTATATTTTTGGAATAACTGCATAACGTCATATGACCATGGGCATAATTCGGATCTGAACCATGATTGCTGATATAGCGATATGGGCGATTTGTGCATAAAGACGAACTTATGCTTGTATGCCGAAGCTTTCGTGAGCTCCTCTTCGAGCCATAAAAACTGTTCGGGAGTGATATCAGTTATCTTATTATCGAGAACTATAAAGTATGAATTACGGTCAACGAACGAAAATTCACTCTTGCCGATATGACTTTTAAATCTACGCCACCCGCCTTTCTGATAATCATGATTGCCCATAGCGCTCAGAACTGGCCATTTGATCATAGATCTTAACTTGTCATAGATTATATAGTCGCTCTCCCTGCCCTTGGAGAATGTCACATCGCCCAAACTCAGCACAAAATCTATCGGCAGCTTTCTATGATGGATCTCCCCGTTCATATTCTTTATAAGTTTAAGAAAAGCGCTGTCATCAAATATAAATCCGGCGTGATTATCCCCGAAAACCATGAAACCGAAATATTCCCCCTTATTTGATCTAAGCTTCTCTGCAGTCTCGGAATTAGTGGGCTGACGGACATCTTTTTTCAGATATACCAATGTGACCGGGATGATTGAATATATGGATAGCGCTATTATGGCGATCGCAAAAATCCGGAAGAAGCGTTTCATTATATGATCAAGCTCTCCTATCTATCTCATTTATCCGATTTATAAGCATATTTTTACAATGCAGATCACGTTTCGGACCATATTACCACTATGGTATGCTTTTATCAAGGACCTTAGCCTCACGATTAAACCAATCCCGAATAGCGGTGCCTTTATCGCCCTGGATCTCGATCGTCCCGTTCTTAACCGTCCCGCCGGCTCCAAGAGTCGATTTAAGCTCCGCGGCAATATCAGTCAATCTTTTTGTCCCATAGGTATGAAGCCCGGAAATAATGGTGACACATTTCCCGCGACGCTTTTCCATGCGAATTTTTGGTATAGGTGATTTTGAATTCATACTATCCCCGCAAATAATAGACTTTATTATACAGAATATACCGACTTAAGGCAAACCAATTGTTTTAGATATTTCTATATAAATCCATGATCTTACTCTTTTTAGATCATCTTTATTAAGCTCATCTCTATTGTAAAATATAAAAAAGTAAGTTTTTCCTTCTTGACTTGTTTATATAATATGGTAATATTGTTTAATTGTTAGAAGATTAAAAACTTATGAAAAAAATACTATCATTACTCATTATCATATGTTTTGCGGCGCAGGATATATCATTTGCCCTGGCGCCTGAATCTGTATTCAATCACAGTTCCAAAGCCTCGAGTGAACGTGTCATCGTCAAGCTGATAGAAACTGCCATTGAGAGCAACAGAACTATCGGCAAAGGCTCTATCCTCATACAGGGAATTGCCGCAATACTTCGTC
>CAZHIO010000077.1:0-5104 GCA_964532615.1 uncultured Planctomycetia bacterium | reverse complement strand
AGATTACCGATATTCAGCATGATTTCCAGAAAATAATCATTTCTACGCAGCACATCCACTTGGATCATAATAATTGTTTAGAGATAGTTGCCATAAAAGGCAATCCCAAAGAGGCGCAAAAGTTGGCAGATACTTTAAAGTCAACTAAGGGCGTAAAGCATGCCACCTTAAGTATGTCCAGTACCGGTAAAGGAATAGGTTAACCTGTATTATTTTTTTGCCCAATCGTAGCACGATTTTCAATATCGTAATAATACTAATCTATCATAGGGAAGTAATTGATGTGGTTTAAGGTAAAGGTATCTTTTGCAGTAATCAGTTTATTTCTATTCTTTGCTCAAGCTGGTTTTGCGGATGAGGTAAAGAAAGCGGAAGAAACACAGAAAGACGTAGCTGGGTCTGGCGGAAAAGAAGTCTTTGAGCTGGGCAAGATCTTTGTGACCGAAGAAAAACTAATCACGCCCACAAAAGAGACCGGAGAAACTGTCTATACAGGCAGCGAAATTACCAAAAAGGGAATAGAGGCAGAAGGAACCAAGGCTACTGTGAGCATTTATGAGGCGATTAATATATTGCCGGGGATTACAGTAGAGGGCGTGGACCCATATGGACTTGCTGCCGAGCAAAAAAATGTAAGGATTCGCGGGGTGCGAGGATACTTCGGGGCGATGACAGTTGAGGGGGTCCCTAATTGGGGAGGAAATCCTATGGGGCCTAGGGAATATATATATGATACCGAGAATTTTCAAGGTATCGCCGTGTATAAAGGGGCAATACCCGCAGACCTGGGAACTGGCGTTGGCGCCCGCGCCGGCGCCATAGAGCTCAAGCCCCAATGGCCCGCGCAGGAATTCGGACTTGATTTTAGCCAAGGCATCGGCGTTAATGATTACCACCGGACTTTTTTCAGGCTTGACTCCGGCGCTTTGCCTGTTGCCAAAACCGGCATGTCAGTTTCCTATTCCTACACCGATGCCGAGAAATGGAAGGGGCCTGGGGATCTTGGCCCCCGGAATAACGTTAACGTAATGCTCAGACAGCCCGTATGGGGCGAGGACGAACTTAAGGTCTGGTTTAATTATAATGATGTAAGCCAAGATCTGTACCGGCCGCTGACTTATTCTGAAACTCAAAGCTTAAGCGATAATTACAAGAAGGATTATAATGACAGCCTTACAGGAGTGAAGAGTCAGGATATCAATTATTATAAATATAACAGCGGGGATTATATTAACCGGGATGTTCTTTCTGTAATTCCAATAACCCTGTCCGATGCGTTCGGGTTTAAGTTCAAGCCGTATTATTCCTCGGAAGACACCAAGATCCTGGGCGGTTCCACTTCCCAGGGAGGGATTATCCAAAAGAGGATCCGGGATATCCAGCGCTACGGCCTTATTTCGCAGTTTGATTCAAAATTTTCATGGGTTACGGCGTCTCTGGGATACTGGTTTGAGTCAAATGATATGAAGATCGTCACGGAAAATTATAATCCGGTTACCTTTGCGTTCATGGGAAACGGGATGTATACGGAAAATGAAGGCGACGGCATCGTGCATAGCCCGTTTTTGAAACTGTCCGGCCAGGTCGGCAGTTTTGACTGGCAGGGAGGGTTAAAATATTTCTATTACAAAGATCCTGCAAGCCAGGGTTATACATCCACAGCGCCCAGCTATATATTGACTCCTGCCGCTGATTTATACAGGGAAGCAAAAGAATATAATGAATTCCTTCCTACTGCGGGCGTGGGCTATCGTATATCCGATTCTATGGAACTTCATGCGGACTATGGCAGAAATCAGATTCGCCCATACTCTTATCTACCGCTAATTACCTTATACAACCAGAATAGGGCTGCATTTCAAGCCGCGGGCGTGACCCTGGATGATCTTTTTAAAGGCTACAATATGGAGATTTCGGATAATTTCGAGATAGGCGCGCGATTCAGGAATGAATGGGTAGAAATAATGCCCTCTGTTTTCTATTCAAAGAACAAAAACCTTCTAACCACAGTTTATGACCCGCGGGTAAATTTAAGTTATTCTCAAAATATCGGCGAGGCCACCGGATACGGCCTTGAGCTTGAGAGTAACCTATATCTTAATAAAAATCTTACATTTTTCTTGAATCCCACATATATGGTTATGACATATGACAAAGACCTGACCTATCAAGGCAATACTTTTCATACGAAAGGCAAGCAGGTAGTTGATACCCCAAATTGGTCTTTAAAAACCGGGGCAATTTTTAAATATGGCGATTTTGAATTAGTCCCAATGGTCCGTTACCTTGGCTCAAGGTACGGCGATGTCGAGCACAAAGAGCGTATGGATGATTACGTTGTAGCCGATTTGAAAATCAGCTATACCAAGAAAAAGCTGTCTTTCATCGAAGCCTTAAAGATATCGTTGGAGCTTAGCAATATTTTCAACAAGGAATATATTTCCGTCATTAATTCAAACGATGACACCCGGGCGGGGAGTACGAGCTATTACGTGGGGCCGCCATGCACTACAATGTTGACAGTAGCAATGGAATTCTAGTAAAGAAAGAAGAGGTGTAGGTTTTTGATGAAGAAAAGAATAAGCATATCGCCGATCGGATTCGTCCAAAATAGATTTAATACGCCTTCAAAGAAAATCCATATTAGGGCAAAAAAGTCAAAAATTATATTACTCCCTCAATATGTCGAAGGCCTCTTCAACATAAATAAGGCTAAGTATCTTGAGGTGATATTTTATTTTCATAAATCTAAAGGATACAAGCTTACTTGTAAGACTCATCATTGGGGCATAAGGGGTGTTTTTGCTTGCAGGGGCCCTTTTCGTCCCGTCTCATTGGGTTTGACAAAAGTAAAGCTTATGTCGGTTAACAAAAATGAGCTTGTTGTTGAAGGATTAGACGCGATTAATGGTACCCCCGTATTAGATATAAAACCATATGTAGATTGGGGTAAACAAAAAAAGGAGATTCCCTGTCATGGAAAACAAAAAGGATCCGAGAAGAGGAATCAAAGAGTTATTGGCAAAAGGTGATTTAGAAAAACTTCTCGATAAGGCCGGCGAGATACACGGCCATTATTGTTCTCACGTGGCGCTGGGAGTAAGGGCGACATACGCGGCTTTCAGGAAATTAGGCATAATCGAAAGTACTGGCATGGAGGAGATACTGGCTGTTGTTGAGTGCAATAATTGTTTTGTCGACGGCATACAGGCGATAAGCGGATGCACATTAGGCAATAACGCCCTTATCTATAAAGATCTCGGAAAGACAGCAGTAACGTTTATCAAGCGAAAAGATGGTAAGGCAGTGCGCATTGTAGTCAAATATGACCCGGAGAAGATGAGGCAGGATCCGCAAGCCAAAGAAGCAATGGATTTATTCGACAAGGCGGTTAAAAAAAGAGAGAAGCTTGCGCCTAAAGAGAGAGAGCGGATGATGGAGTTATGGACAAAGATGTCTTTTGCCATCTTGGAGAAGCCAGAGGGAGAAGTCTTTGATATAAAGTCCATAAAGCCGCAAAATTTAGAATATGCCCCCATTTTTGAATCAATAAAATGTTCTGATTGCCAGGAGAGCGTCATGGAGTCGCGCATACGAATGAAAGAGACTAAGCCTGTGTGTATTTCGTGCGCTGGTGATGAATACTGGATGGTTGCTGGCAGAGGGATACGCCCGGTAGAAAAAAGATAGAGATATGAGAGTAAAGAAGAAATTCATCTTAGTTACGTTTTTAATAGTATTGGCGGTGCTAGCATACGGCCAAGAGCCTGCTTTATCGTCCGAGGAGACCATGACGATTATTGATATGGCTGGAAGAACGGTTAAGATCCCGCAGGGTGCAGGGCATAGGATAGTTTGTATCGGTCCCGGAACATTGAGGCTGATTACATATCTAGAGGCGACAGATAAACTCGTGGCGCTTGAGTCAGGGTTTGAAAAAGACAATCCGGCAGGCAGGCCCTATAGAATAGCGCATCCGGAATTAGCTAAGCTTCCGGCCATCAGCCAGGCGTCATCTTCGCCTCAACCTAATCCGGAGGCAATATTATATGTTAAGCCGGATATTATTTTTATTTCTTACGTTGAAGGGCGTATGGCTAACGACTTGGAAGAAAAGACCGGCATTCCGGTGATAGTTTTAAGTTACGGGAGCCTGGCGACGTTTGATAACGATGATGTATTCAACTCTTTAAGGCTCGCCGGCAGGATCCTTAATAAAATGAGCAGGGCAGAAGCGGTGATAAAATTTATCAAGGATTGCGAAAAAGACTTGAACCGCAGGGCGCAAAATATACCGGATGATAAAAGGTCCAAAGTTTATGTCGGGGGCTTGGGCTTCAGAGGGACATATGGAATAACCAGCACCGAATATGCATATCCGGCATTTAAGCTGCTGCGTGCCAGAAATGTCGCGGGAGTTGCGGGTAAACATGGCCATATATTCGTTGATAAAGAGAAGATACTTGAATGGAATCCCGATATCATTTTCATAGACGGCGGGGGGATGGATATTGTCAGAAACGATTATAAAAAAGATCCGGAATTTTATGAGTTGCTCGCCGCCGTGCGCAATGACAATGTGTATGGATTATTCCCGTATAATTATTATACGACTAACATCGACACTGCCTTGGCGGATGCCTATTTTATCGGCAAAACGATTTATCCGTACAGTTTTAAGGATATCAACCCCGAAAAGAAAGCGGATGAGATCTATGCCTTTCTTGTTGGCAAGCCCGTGTATAATACAATGAAGAGCGATTGGGATGGGTTTACGAGGATACGTTTAAATGAAAGAAGATAAAACGGCACATAATAGCGATGCTGTTGGGCAATACGCCCGGTATAAGCGCAGGAAAATCCTTTTTGGCTTATTTCTGGTGATTGCGCTGTTTGCGGTTGCTGTATATTCTATATGCGCGGGGCCGGTGCAGGTAAGTATTAGCCAGATCATTAACGCGTTTATCGGGCACGGCGAAAAGATGCACGAAGTCATTATCTGGAATATTCGTTTTCCCAGGGTTCTTGCGGCGATAATCGCCGGAATGAGCCTGGCGCTGGCGGGCTGTGTCATGCAATGCGTTTTGCGTAATCCTCTCGCGTC
>CAZHIO010000076.1:0-5149 GCA_964532615.1 uncultured Planctomycetia bacterium | reverse complement strand
TTGCCGTATGCAGGATACCGTATCGAAAGAGTATCTGAACAGCACCGGATGGACGATGAAATCTATTATTAACGTCGCCAACAGCGGTAAATTCTCTTCCGACAGGGCTATCCGGGAATACGCTAAGGAGATCTGGAATGTTCCTGTTAGCACTAAGCCGACTCGAGCATAGAGCGGGCCCTGTCTCTTAACCCGGCGAAGTCGGTTGCGCTGAAGGAAGAGGTGTCTATGGCCGGGAGAACCTTCATTCTCGATGGTTTTTGAGGAGTAAATAGCCAGCTTCCCTTCGGCAGAGCGCCGCCGGTTCCTTCCAATAGTATGGGCAATACCGGCACCTTCTCCCTTAAGGCCAGTTTAAAAGCGCCGTTCTGAAATTCCTTCATCTCTCCGGTCTCGCTGCGTGTGCCCTCGGGAAAGAATAGCACCGACATTCCGCTTTTGATCCACGTTGCGGCATCCCGGTATACATGCTTTATGCTGGCAAGCCGGCCGCGGGCGATACAGATATGCTTGCATAAAGATAACGACCATCCCACGAATGGTACCCTGAAAAGGCTCTCTTTGGCAACCCACTTAAATTGCATCTTCGTCTGGTATAATATAACGATGTCCGCCATGCTCTGATGATTCGCTACAACAACATATGTCTTGTCGGGGTCGATATTTTCCAGCCCAGAGATCTCTATATGCCAGAACGGATTAAAGCCGATAACCATATCGCTCCACCAGAAGCATTGCGCATGCGCGCGGCTCCTCTTTCTGTCATATGGGAAAAGACCTACAGTTACTAAGATCACAAAATATAGAATGATCGTAGCCGTGACGCCGACCGCCCACACAAAGATAGATACAAATATTCTCTTCAGCATGTTTTACATACTAATTCACCTGCGGCGATCTGTCAATATTTATCAAAATAGTTTTAAAAGGCGGCTCTTTAGGTTATAATAGCGGCATGTCAAAATTAACAACGAAATCGCTTGATAATATCAGTCGTAAGATGGAAGGCGTTGATGAAGAGTCTGTCAGATACCGCATTCTAAAGAGCGCTAAGAATTTCAAGACTTCCTGGATAGATCTGGGCCAGTCGCTTTATACGGCCTGGAAGGATAAGCTCTTTAAGAGCTGGGGGTATATGACTTTCGAGGCCTATACATCCAAAGAGATCGGCATAAAGAAGCCGACCGCTATGAAACTGCTTAAAAGCTACTATTTTCTTGAAAGAGAAGAACCAGCGCAGCTCAGGAAGGGGATTTCGGAGGATGGAAATGCGGCGACCGTCCCGAGCTATGAATCGGTAAACCTGCTCCGGCTGGCAAAGGATAAGAAGAAGCTCGAAGGAATAGATTATGAGGCGCTGAAGCGGGAGGTCCTCGATGCCGGCAAAGATGCGGGCGATGTCCGCAGGAGCCTGACCGGCATAATGAAAGAGCGCCGGGAACTCGATCCGGAAGAAGCCCGTAATATAAAGAGGAATGGGGCCCTGAAACGATTTATCGGCACGCTAAAATCGCTGAAGAGGGAGATCGAGACATCAAAGATGCTCTCCGCGTCTCTGATAAAAGAGGTCTCCGGGTTAATATCCAAAATAGAATCCGAGATAGATTGACAAAAGAGATATGAGAGGCCGTATTCCGATGAAACGTCCCGGCGCGCTGTTGCTTCTTCTCATCATCGCTATCCTAATCGCCATGCCGCTTTACGCGCAACGCTCGTCAGTTTATTCCGATGTCGGGCAGAGCGACGTGGTTCCCGTACCGCGAATATTGCAACCCTACCTCGATACGTACGACCTCAGCGGCAAGAGCGAACTTGTTTTTAAATGGAGCCCTCACGAAGGTAATCAGACACAGAGAGATTATTATGATTTCAGGCTCTATAAAGGCTATGAAGTATTCGAATCTACACGTATATACAAGACACGAACTCCTCCGCGGCAATGGTCGCTTGCCCTTAGCGCCGATATGTTCGAGAACGGCCAGGTATATACCTGTACTTTAAGACAGGTGTATACCGGTTCCCTCAAATCATGGCGGGCGTTTCAATCTTTCAGGATAATCAAGAACCCTGCAGCTCGAGCCCGGTAAATAACTCTATGAGAATATATGGATCAGCCGAAAAAAATACTTATAATATCGTCCGATAAAAATCTCAGGAGAGTCCTGAAATTCTGTTTCGACGGGTGGGGCTACGAGGTGGTGCTTCTCGATGCTATGTTGCGGGACGTTATGCCGTTCAAGAAGATCTCCCCGGATGTGATCGTGATCGATGTTCATTCCGCAAAACAGACCGATCTTGAGATATGCGGACTGCTTAAGAGCGATTTTATAACCGCACATATCCCTGTCATAACGCTCATCGATAAGAGGCAGTTACGGGGTAAACTTCTGAGCATAAAACAGGGCGTTGACGACTATCTGATAAAGCCGCCGGACCCATTGGATTTAAGAGTTCGAATAGAGATGGCGATAAAGCGCCTGCAGTACAGTTTCTTCTCGACGCCGCTTACGGGCCTTCCGGGAGGAAGACTTATCGAAGAAAATCTGCGCGAAAGGCTCGATAGCGGCCGGCCGTTCTCGTTCGGGCATCTCGATCTCGATAGCTTTAAATATTTCAATGATACATACGGTTATCTGCAGGGGGACAGGGTGATAATGCAGACGGCATATATACTCTATACCACTTTATTAAAATTCGGCAATCGTGAAGATTTTATCGGACATATAGGAGGCGACGATTTTGCGTTCATAACCACGCCTGTTAAACACGCGGCGATATGCCAGAATTTTATCGCATCGTTCAATATGGTAATGCCTTTTCATTATAATGATGAAGACCGTTTACGCGGATATGTTATCGCACGCGGCAGAGACCGGGAGATCAAGAAGATACCGCTTATGGGCGTATCGATAGCGGTTGTCAACCGCGGAGAGAGCGAAGATTTCAAAAATATACTGGAAATAAATGAGAGGGTGACCGAAGTAAAACATTACCTTAAGGGCTTTGCGGGATCGAAATACATGGCCGACAGGCGCACCAGCCCTAAGGATGGTCATCCGGCCCCTCATATATTCCGATCGGGATCCGGCGGCGATAATTCATATAAACCGCTGGGACGGATACTGCTTGACAGGAAAATGATCACGGCCGAAAAGCTCGATAATGCTCTAACGGCACACTGGAAAAGGGGCATCAGACTCGGAGAGATGCTTCTCCTGCTATCTCTTGTAAAAGAAAAAGATCTCGCGCGCGCTCTTGAAGAACAGAAACGGTGCCTGGAGGTATTGTATGGAATCGGTTCCGGAAATAGTTAAACAGCCTGTAAAATGGTATCTTAAACCCATAATAGTGGTCGTCGCGATATTCGCGGTGGGGCCGCTGGCGATACCGCTCATCTGGTTATCTCCGGCGCTTAAAAGACGCGATAAGATAATATTAACGGTTATCACGGTCTTGCTTACAGTGTTAATGATAAAAGCAACATCTGATCTGTATGCTATTCTCCTGCGAGAATTTCAGACTCTGGCCGAAGTATTAAAGTGAAGCTATCGGTAAGGTAAAGATGCCTATAATAATAGACGGATGGAATCTGATAAGGAACAGAAAGTCCGATATAAGCGATGACGGTTCGGATTCTCTCGAAGCGGCACAGGCATTGATAGCCTACCTGAACCGCTATCAGGAGACCCATAATGACCCTATAGTGCTCGTCTTCGATAGCACGAACGAATATCTCGATATGCCGTATAAGAACACGCCCAAACTAACGATCATACCCGCCAGGGACGCCGATGCCTACATAAAGAAATATGTCGAGGAGACTCCCGACCGCCAGAGACGCAATGTCAGAGTAGTCTCTTCCGATAATGACGTCTACTTCTTCGCAAAAAGCTACTCCGCAACGCCCCTTAAGTGCGAAGAGTTCTGGGGCAAACTCCGCACCCGCATAAATACTTAAAACTTACATCGCAGCCCGAGTTAAGCCTTGACAATGAGGTTATTGGCTGATAATATATATAAAATTAATCCAGAAGGGGTGATATAAAAGAATGCCTAAGATCACCGTTGGTGAAAATGAGCCTATTGAAAAGGCGCTTAGACGATTCAAGAAAAAGATAGAGATCGAGGGAATACTGAAGACGCTCAAGGCCAGGAAGCATTACGAGAAGCCGAGCGAGCAGAAGCGCCGCAAGAGAAAGATGGCGTGGAAGAAATAGTTAAACGTATAGCGTTGGCGCTTTTATTTATATCGGTTATCGTATCGATCGCATATAGCGCTCTCAGCGACTCAGTAGCTTTACCTGATGAGGCCGTTTCTAAGAGAACCTTAGATAACGGCCTCTCTGTTTTAGCTAAACGTTACCCGCCATACGGCCTGGTTGCTATAGATATAAAGATAAAGGCCGGGTCAAGTCTGGAAGAGAAGTATCTGGGCTCCGGGATCTCGCATCTTTTGGAACACATGATCTTTAAAGGAACCGCGTCTAAGCGAGCAGGGGATATCGAGAAAGAAGTAAAGTCATACGGCGGCACGATAAACGGCTACACTTCGCACGATATAACCGGATACAGCCTTATATTGCCATCCAAATATCTTCCCCAGGGCCTATCTTTACTTAAAGACATGCTTATGAACGCGAGTATACGTGACGACGAGTTCGCAAAAGAGAAAGAAGTCGTCTTGAAAGAAGTCCGCATGAACAACGATGAGCCGCAAAGCCGCCTTGCTCAGCTGATAGACGAAAAAGCTTACATGAACCACACCTACAGATTTCCGACTATAGGATACGAAGATCTCTTAAAAAAGTTGACAGCCGATGACCTGAAGAAGTACTACGCGACCAGATATGTACCCAACCGCATGGTCGTTACGATAGTCGGCGGCATAGATGAATCCGCCGCCATATCGATGGCGGAGGCGGAGTTTAAAGATTTCCGTCAGGCAAATTACGGCATATCGGATCTTCTTCCCGTCGAACCGCCGCAAATTCAGCCCAGAAGCGCCGACGATCGGATGGAGACAAGCTTAGCTTACCTCGCCATGAGCTATCATTCGACCGGAATCCTTAGCGACGACCTGTATCCCATGGATACTTTGTCTATGATACTGGGCCGGGGAGATAATTCACGGCTCAATACGGTGCTTTAT
>CAZHIO010000075.1:0-5202 GCA_964532615.1 uncultured Planctomycetia bacterium | reverse complement strand
GCCGCAGAAATAGATGGTCTGCGCGATCTTGCCTTCACCAGGTATCGGGCCGAATTCCGACCATTCTATGTTAACCGCATAGGGCGGAGCGTATTTTTTTATCCATTCAATGTATTTTGAGAGCGCATAAACCGCGGCAGGCCCGTTCAATTCTCCGCCCCTTTCGACCATAGAACCTACCGGGATCCTGTCCTCGACCCGTATTCCCCACTCGTCTACGGGATAGCCGTTAGGTAAACCCTTGTCGCCCATTCCGGCGACGGACAGCCACGCGTCCGTGAAGCGCCAGCCGAGCGACGGGGAGGGTTTCCCAAAATCCAGGTGCCCGTAGGCCGTGACCTCCGAGCCGTCCGGGTTGGTCATCTTCCTACCGGTGAAAAATTCGGCGATATCCTCATATGCGGACCACGTTACGGGGATGCCAAGTTCATATCCGTATCTTGCCTTGAAGTCTTTTTTCGTCTGGGGGTCGTTAAACCAATCGTATCTGAACCAATACAGTATGGGGAACTGCTGGTCGGGAAGCTGCAGAATGTTACCGTCGTAATCCTTGCCGAATTCGATGTTCAGGAAGTCATCGAGATCCAGCCATGGGTCGGTATACGCCTTCCCTTCGCCGTTCATATACTCCGTGAGGTTGACGACCTTGCCCAATCGCAGATGGGTGCCTATCAGGTCGGCGTCATTCACATATATATTGTAGATCAGGCGCCCGGTCATCATCTGCTCCGCGATCTTGCGGACGAGATCGCCTTCCGGTATGATGTCGTGCTCAACGTGAATGCCCGTGATCTCCTCAAAGGCTTTCGCCAGGACATCCTTTTCCCAGAAATGCGTTTCGATATCCTCCGCGGCAGATGTTATGCTCATGCCCCTTAACGGTTCCGCCACTTTCTTGAACCATTCCAGCTCTTCGAGCCGCTCTTTCTTTGTCAGGGAGGAGGGATCGAAATAATCTGCCCATTTCTCTGTGGCCTTGCTATTGGAATTGCTCTCTTTGGAAAACAGCGGCGAGGGTACAAACGTGGCAAATATAAAAACGGCGGTCAGTAAAGAAACGGAAAATCTATAGAGCATGATTTTTTTCATCTCTTCGCTCCTGTTCAAGATAGCGCGTTATATCGTCTCCTCCATCTATCTATTATTATAACATATTACACTGAAGTGGTAGCCAGAAAAGCTACGACCTTGAACCCGCTCCACGATAGCCCGCTGGTTAGATACAGACAGAGAAAATATTTTATTGGGCTTTATCCGAAGACGGCGGATCGTGTCCCCCGAATTAATGATTAATAGCTACCCCCCTTTAAAACTTGCAGCAGAGGCGCCCCATCACGAGCATCCCCTTGGCGGTATTCTCCGCATAGACATCCGGTATCGCATCAAGTAAGAAGTGGACCTTCGGCGTAATAATAAAGACGAATTCCGCGCCAACAGAAAGGCGCGTTATGTCGTTATCCGGAAGTTCGACCCCTTCGAGTTCGGGGTTGCCCCCTTTGCAAAAACTTATATTCGGGCC
The DNA here is from genome assembly GCA_964532615.1 of uncultured Planctomycetia bacterium. Lineage (GTDB taxonomy): Bacteria > Omnitrophota > Gorgyraeia > 2-01-FULL-45-10 > 2-01-FULL-45-10 > CAIMPC01. The sequence goes on along the minus strand of CAZHIO010000075.1, from coordinate 3,683 downwards.
GACCCTGAAACCTTTTATCACCTCGTAGGTGGACACGCATTCGGCGTAGAATTGATTGCCCGGGGTAAAACTGTTATTTTCGTTCCTGAACCTATGCCAGTATTTAAGCGCTATGTCAACGCTGCATCTTCCTACGGATTTATTGATATACAGCTCGGGCATCAGGTCAAACTGACCGTCGCCGTAGTTTACTTCCGAAGCGCTGTTGAAATGCCCGGTAGGAAATTTCATGTTCAATACCGGCAATATATTTATCTCTTTGACCGGCAGGAAGTACCCGCCGCCCGCGACGATATCCCCGATCCCGCCGTCGTTATCGTCAAAGTAGTGTACACTGATATTGCCGAGCGGGACTATTACGTGAAATACAAAATCCCTGATATACCATATCGGCCGTATCAATACGTCATACTCGTTCGCGCCGAATTCATTCGTCGCGGTGCCGCCATCGTCATTGGTCAGACTGTCCGCGGTATACCAGACAGGATAGGTCGCCAGATAAAAGCCTTCCGGGGCGCGCGCGCCGTCGCAATAATTTACGCAGTGTGAAGACGATACGACCGCCAGGCTGCATAGGATCACGATGCACGCGGCTATGAGTTTTATTTTGCGCATAAAAAAACCAAATCCTCGATAAAAAAGGGGACGGGTTCATTTTTCTATTCCATTACTATATACTATATAAAAATGAACCCGTCCCCTTTTTACGTTTTTACATTGCAATGATTGCGCAGCCATTTTTGCGAAGCAAAAATGGCGGAGAGGGAGAGATTTGAACTCTCGATACGGTATTACCCATATAGCGGTTTAGCAAACCGCCGCCCTAGGCCACTAGGCGACCTCTCCGCTTTACAATAGTATTAGTGCGGTAAAGCGGATCCCGAATCCCGTCAAAGACGGGATGAGGGATCTTATCTTCCGTCTATCAATTCCAGTAGTAGTCCAGGCTTAAGCTTGGACTACTACTCCTTATCAAATGCGGGACCGATTATACCACAGTTCGCTGCCGTGACGTTAGAGCAAATTATATCGCTTTATGAAACTTCTATCTTGCCCGATGCTTATCGCGTTTACGTTTATATTCGTATGCCCATCGCTGTTTCTTGCTCTCATTACTTACTGCAGCATCCAGCCTGACGCGCCATTCTTCGAGTTTAGGGCATATAACTATTGCTACTAACAGCAACGAAAATATGCCGGTACCAATATCCATCATCCAATCCTTAATACCGGAGACCCTGCCGGGGATAAAAGCTTGAACGGATTCATCGGCAAAACCGGCTACCCCGATAAAGATTATGCACCACATGTATAGAGCCGATGTAAAATTATAAAATCGCAAGACCCGAAAGAGCAGAAAGGTTAAAAGACTGTACTCGATTATATGAAGCTTGTCACGCGGATTTCCTATTTTCGCCAGGCTATACAGCCCTGCGGAAATAATAACAGTAAGCGCAAGAAGGCGTAATAGTTTGAACCGCTTATCTACAATTACCGTGTAAGCTGCTAAGATAATACCTATAAGGCATACGTAAAGGCAGGTGGAGAACATCACCGCGAAGGAGAATTGAGGCCATCCGTTAAGAACCGCCCGTGTTACGTATTCGGAAAATGGCAGAAAAATAAATATGCACGAAAGATACATGCAGAGAAAAAGCCAATCTCTGGTATGCCGGACGCGTTGCTCCAAGATCATCTCTCTCTATTGATTGAGCAGCTGTGTTTTACGATGGTTGCGTAAAGCTGATCCATTGAAAACGGTTTCATGATAATATCATCGGCTCCGAGATTTATCGCATCCCTTATTATTTCGGGGTCGTTTATGCCTGTAAGCATGATCACCTTAGTCCTGGGCTTCTTCACTTTTATCTCTTTTAATAATTCTATGCCGTCGACATTAGACATGACCATATCCAGCGTAACGATGTCCGGATTATCCGTGTTAAATAACGCCATCGCTTTTGTCGAATCGGAACACACTCTGACCTGAAAACCGCGCGCTATCAGGAACATTTTGATCATTTCGCACATCGATTTCTCATCATCAACCACAAGTATATTACCGATTCCGGCGTTATAATAGTCCCGGTTTGAACTCTGTTTATGCGCTTCTCCGAAGAATAAATTTCCGTCTACCGAGTTTACGGAGACCTCGTCATTATCTAAACTCGTCTTTGGGTATATGCTAACGCCGCCCGCCAACAAGCTGTCCACCTTCGACTTAAGCTCAACAGCGTTTACCGGTTTCATCATATATCCCTCGGTAAACAATTCCATCGCCTTGATCTTGGATCTATGATCACCCACTCCCGTTAACATGATAACGGGTATGGTCATGGCTTTTCCGTCTTTCTTAAAACTTCTCAGGACATCGAATCCGCTCCTGCCGGGCATGTTGATATCGAGCAGTATGAGATCGGGTTTGTAATTTTTTACCGCCGCATCGGCGCGGTTTGGATTGTTTTCAACCAGGACTTTATATTTGCCGTCTGATTCGAGATAGCTTTTTATCGAGTCCATAAACTCTCTATCGTTATCTATAATGAGTATCTTTTTTCTCATAATCTCTCCCTGAGGATCATCTATTTAAAGTATCTCTCTTCCTCGAAAAGAACTCTTTAAGAATGGACGCGCTCTGTTCGGCGAGCACGCCCTTCGTGACGTCTATCTTATGGTTCAGCGTCTTGTTATTAACTATATTAACCACGGAACCGGCGGCGCCCGTCTTAGGGTCTTCGGCGCCGTATACCAGCCGCTTAATTCTCCCCAATACCATCGCTCCCGCGCACATCGAACAGGGCTCGACTGTAGAATAAAGGGTGACATCGAGCAGTCTCTCGCTCTGAAGATGCGCGGCGGCCTGGGTGATCGCTATCATCTCAGCATGCGCGGTAGGGTCTTTTAGTAACTTGATCTGGTTATGCGCCTTAGCGATGATCCTGCCGTTATGCACGATTATCGCGCCGACCGGAACTTCATCGGCTTCGAAGGCCTTTACGGCTTCTTTAATTGCCTCCGACATGTATCCGCTATCAATGTCTTTCATAAAAAGTTGTGGGTTCGAATCCTCAACACACGCCGAGTGAAACTGGCGTGCCTGGCAGGATTCGAACCTGCGACCACCTGGTTCGTAGCCAGGTACTCTATCCAACTGAGCTACAGGCACATCAGATCTCGTGAAATTTACGGGTTAATGACAAATTACAAAATCCAAATGACAATTTGAATTTGAAAATTTGCCATTTGTCATTTCATTTGCCATTTGCGCTTTGTCATTTGTCATTATTGTTTTTCTACTTTACTACACTTCCCGGCTTCATCTCTTTATCGACTCCGATTATCGACATCCCATTCTCGTCGGAAGCGGCCAATATCATACCCTGGCTCTCGACGCCGCGCAGGATCACGGGATCCAGATTGTCCACCACCACGACCTGTTTTCCGACAAGGTCCTCTTTCTTGTAGTGGTTCCTGATCCCCGCGACGACCTGTTTAGTCCTGTCGCCAAGGTCGAGCACTATAACATACAGCTTATCCGCGTTCGGATGGTCATTTACTTCCTTGATCCGCGCTATCTTAAACTCCAGCTTCTTAAAATCTTCAAATGTCGCCACTTACCCCGTCCTTACGTCGAGCAGCTTTCCAATGCACTTTTTCAGTTTTTCATTGTCGTGGCGCACAAG
>CAZHIO010000074.1:0-5233 GCA_964532615.1 uncultured Planctomycetia bacterium | reverse complement strand
TTTTGGAAAGCCCTGCAGACTGCAGCCCGCAACCATTAATACCGCCATGGTCTCTCCGAAGGCGCGCGATAGCCCGAGTATCACCGCCGCGATGATGCCCGGCCAGGATTTCTTCAGGACCGCGTATTTTATAGTCTGCCATTTGGTCGCGCCCAAGGCGAGCGAAGCCTCTCTCATCTCAAGCGGTACGGCTCCGATCACTTCCATCTCTATCATTATCATTATGGGAAAACTCATAACCGCCAGAACGATACCTCCGGCAAGAGCGGAAAACCCGGTATAATTATCCGAGGCAAACGGAAAGAATGGCATCCTTTGGCTGAAGAAAGGCATAAGGTAATCGCGGACAAAAGGGACTATCACTATTATGCCCCAAACCCCGTAGATGACCGGAGAGATGCCGGCTAATAGATCGATCCCCGACTTGGCGAGCTTCCTGACTCTGTTATGAGCGTATTCGGAGAGATATATAGCCGTTAAAAGGCTCAGCGGTATAGCTATGATCATCGCGATAGCCGTGACCCAGAAAGAACCCATGATAAAACCGCTCATGCCGAACTTGCCGCTGGAAGGATGCCATATCGAAGAAAAGATAATATGGCGTATGCTCTCGGTCGCGAAGATCGGCCTTGCTCTGTAAAATAGACCGAAGATTATGAAGAATATCAACGCCAATACAAATACGGAAAATACCCACATTACTTTGCGGGCGACCGCATCTTTTAGTTTCCGTATATTCAAAATTCCGACCCTCTCACAATAGACGTACTATTACCGTATATTTCGGCAATGTTTTTAATAGCTACGTTATTTTATGCTCTCGAGAACCTCAGCTCTTTGAGCTTTGTCGAGAGAAAGGCTGGCGCCTGTCTCATCTACTATCTTGGTTCCCTCTTCCGATAGTGCGAATTCTATAAATTCCTTTACCAGGCCCCGCGGTTTCCCCTTAACAAAAAAGTAATTTTTTCTCGTAGCGGGATATGCGCCCTTGCGTATAGCGTCGATCGCGGAAGCGCGGTCGTTATAGACTTCGTCCGGATCGGCTATGCCGTTAGCGTTGGAATCTATAGGTACCAATATAGCCCCTTTTACTACAGAGCCTTGAGAAGTAAAGACATAGCTGAAGTTTGAAAAACCGATGCCTAAAGGATCTTTGGTCGCCGCGTCGAGCAGTCCCGGATCGCCGTAGATGCCTACGCCTTTCAGGTCTTCCTGTTTTTTACCCATATATCCGGCCCAGCTGGCCGCCGCTCCGCATGCGTCTGACCGCGTATAGACGTGGATGTTTTTGGACAGCTCTTTACCTACTACATCATCCCATGAAGTTATACTGCCTTTAATATATATGCCCGTCCAGGTATTCTTATCTACGCCTTTTTTTAATAGATCGTCCAGGGCAGGGTTATTTGCGCTCGCAACCGGGAATACCGCGTCATGCAGCATATATATAGGCATAATGCCTTTTTCTATCTCAGTCTTATCGGGCTCACGAGAGACCATGCCTATATCTACCAGGCCGGAGATAGCTTCCGCCGCTCCTTTGCCGGCTCCACCGGCGGAGACGTCGATCTTCGCCTGAGGATGTCTCTTCTGAAAGTTTTCCGCCCACGCCACTGCCGTAGGATATATCGCCCAGGCGCCCGATATCGCTATAGTCCCTTTCGGCTCATCTTTTGCCGATAAAGCGGTCATGCCGATTACAAGGGATAAAATAAACGCGATAAGCGCTATACCTATCAGCAGCCTCATATAATTCCTCCATTGGTTAATATGCGAAACTGATTCTCGTCAAAGCACGTCAATAATATATCATATAATTAAAGGTTTGACACAGTATTTTTACCGTTATATAATCCAATCAAATTCATTTCGTAATGAATCATATGAGCGACGGAATAAAGGCATAGGCAAATGACATGTTTATCAGATCTGTACGCTTCAAAGTAGTATTCATATATATAATTATACTCACGATCACGCTCTCCGCATTCAGCCTTCTTATATACGGAAACTTTTCTAAAAATTTATATGACGATCTTGACGACCTATTGTGCTCGAGAGCGGAAGGTGTTGTAAGTGCGTTCAACACCTACTATCAGATAAAGAAGATAGAGGCGGCGCGGCAGGGCAAAGAATTCAGCCTATCCCTCGCTGACGGATCGGACGATTTTCTGAAAGTCGCGAATAGCTGGGTCGAAGCTCAGCTTAAGGACGCGGAGCTTATGAGTATCTTCGTCAGGCTTGTAGACCGCGACGGCAGGGTTATAGTGGCGTCAAAGTTAATGCCGCGTATAGATCAGCTGCCAAAAGAAGATTTCAAGGATGTGCTTGACGGTGATGAGAGTTTTGATACGGTAAACGGTGAATTTACAGACGGTAAAAATGTCAAATACAGATTATGCAGTGAACCGATTATTATAGCCGGCGGACCCTCTTATATTGTGCAAGTCGCCGGGCCTATAAGCCTGCTATCTATCGCTCTCGGCGGATTGAGATTTGTGCTATTCATACTGCTTCCATTGGCGGTCTTGCTTGCGGCCCTACCCGGAGTACTGCTAGTTAAAATAGCGTTAAGCCCTGTAGATAAGATGATAAATACGTTGAAGCAGATAACCGCCGAAAATCTTAAGCTCAAGATACATATACCTAATACGAAGGACGAGATGTCGAGGCTTGCCGATACATTTAACGAAATGATAAGCCGGCTGGACAGATCGGTTCAATCCCAGCAGGATTTTATGCACAGCATCTCGCATGAGCTGGCGATGCCGATAGATATATTACGCAAGGAGATCGACAGGGCGCTTAATAAGGCGAAGACGCCCGAAGAGTATAAAACAGCATTGGCCGCCGCCACTAAAGAGATAGACGCCTTTTCCGGGGTAGTGAACGATCTGCGGGAGCTCACCGATCTTAATGACGGTCGTTTGTTGCTTGAGATCAAAAAAGTCGATTTGTCGAGACTGATATCCGAAGAGATGAAAGTCGTCGGCGTATTGGCCGAGGATAAGGACATGGAAATTTCGGTATACTGCGACGGCGACATTGTGCTCGACGCCGACGCGAAGCAGCTGAGAAGGATGTTCAAGAACCTGCTCGACAACGCTATTAAATATACGAACCGGAAAGGCAGGATCGTGATAACGGTATCCAGAGACGGCAAAGACGTAAAGATCATCGTAAGCGATACCGGCCTCGGAATGCCCGAAGACGAGATACCTTATATATTCGACAGATTCTATCAGATAAAGAAGTCGCGCAGGACCAAGGGCGGTTACGGCCTGGGTCTAAGCGAGGTGAAGGCTATCGTAGATGCGCATCGCGGTACAATATTAGTCGAAAGCAGGCTGGGCCAGGGTTCGAGCTTTATCGTACATCTTCCGCTATCATATCCGGTATGAATATCTTAAAAAAGCAGGTTGACCGATGTCCGTAGTATTCTCATTTAAAGCCAGGGAATGCATAAGGCCGAAACGCGCAAGTCCCACTACGCAGGATAGCGGATTTTCTCTAAAGGGCGATAACGGATCGACCGTGCTTCTCATTCACGGTATGACCGGCACCCCTAACGAGATGAAATTCCTGGCGACCTATCTCAATAGAAAAGGCTACAGCGTAATATGCCCCAGGCTCGCTCTGCATGGTGAGCATATAAGGGTCTTAAAATACGCCAGATGGCAGGAGTTTTACGAATCCGTCCGCACAATATTCACGACCGGAGAACTTGCAGACAGTAAGGGGCCGGTATTTACATCCGGATTATCTCTTGGAGCGTTATTGGCGCTTCTCCTGGCATCGGAGTTCAAAGATAGAGTGGCGGGCGTAAGCTGTCTGGCTCCGACGCTATTTTATGACGGATGGAACTCCCCCAACTCCAAATTCTTTCTTCCATTTGGCTATCATACGCCGCTGAAATATTTTGCCTACTTTAAGGAAGAGCCGCCTTACGGGATCAAGAATGAAGCGATGCAGGAGCGGATACATAAGTATTACGGCGACGCAAAGTTGGAGGATATGGATAATGTCGCGCAGTACGGATATCCTTATTTTCCCGTTACGCTTCTTTATCAGCTGACTCTACTGGTCAAGCATCTGACTAAGAAGCTTCCGGCTATGGGCTTCCCGGTTCAGCTGATTCAGGCTAAAGATGACGACATGACGAGCGTCAGGAACAGCAAGTTTATCTACGACCGAGTCAAATCAGAGATGAAAGAGATAGTGCTGCTCTATAACTCATATCACGTCATCTCCGCTGATCAGGAACGGGACGTAGTGGCCGAAAAGATGGCTGACTTCTTTGCCAGAATCCTGTCGCAAAAAGCGAACGCCCCCTACTTAAGCGAGTAAATATTATTATAGTCAGTATCGTGATGCGGTAATCCAGCCACGTGGGTTGAGCCGTAAATTTTGCTAAGGTAAGCACAAATATACTCATATGCGAGCGCAAAACATTAACTTGAACGGATAAGGCAGTAAAGATATAATGTAGCGGAACAAAAATGTACGGTATGCGGGATTGATGATAGAAGATTATTGGTAGTGCATCATCACGATTCAAACAGAAAGAACAATGATCCTGAAAACCTGGAATGGCTTTGCAGGAATTGTCATTGTCTCGCTCATTTAGAATAAATAGATTTATGGTGGCTATAGTGTAAAGGTTAGCACAACAGACTGTGGCTCTGTTTGCACGGGTTCGAATCCCGTTAGCCACCCCAGTTTGACTCAGTGGCGATGGGGGATTCGAAGCCAATTTTCGCCGACCGAAGGGAGGAAAAGCCCTCTGGGCGGCAGAAAATTGGCTGGCTAGGAGCCGAGCTCTGCGAGGCGGATAGCCGAATCCCGTTAGCCACCCCAATTCTTCGCCCTCCTTCGCTCTACTTCGTAGCTTCGCGGCTACCGGGGACACAATACTTAATTCTGTAATTAAGTATTGTTTCCCCGGAATCTACCCGGAATCTATCAATCAGGACATTTTAACATTGCTATAACAAATTGTCTTGACAAATGTCAGGATATAACTTAATATGTTAAATTATGACAAGCTATAGACAGCGCGAGATTACCAAAACATTGAAAGATTCCCTGGGGAGTATGCCGGTAGTAGTATTGTCCGGAATGCGTCAGGCGGGTAAAAGTACCCTTCTCTTAAACGAGCCGGTATTAAAGAAAAGAAATTACGTCAGTTTCGACGATTTTAACACTCTTGAAGCTGCCCGCAGCAATCCCGAAG
>CAZHIO010000073.1:0-5295 GCA_964532615.1 uncultured Planctomycetia bacterium | reverse complement strand
ATCATAACAGATCCTAATCTTTGGTTGTTTCAGGCACTTCTTTTATGTCATGGTCCGCATTTGAATCAGCCTTCTTAATTATCTCTACGAGTCTCCATCGTTTTGTCTTTGATGTAGGCCTCGTCTCCTGTATCTTTACAACATCGCCTATCTTGGCGCTATTCTTCTCATCATGGGCTTTAAATTTGGTAGCCCTCCGAACAAGCTTGTTATAAACCGGGTGATGGGTTACCCAATCGACTCTTACAGAGATCGTCTTATCCATCTTATCGCTTACGACTACCCCTGATCTCTCCTTGCGCCTTGCTCTTGAGTTACTTGGCATTCGCCTTCTCCTTTAACACTGTCTCGCACCTGGCGATATCTTTTCTTATTACATTTAACAGATGAGGTTTCTCGATCCTGCCGGCTTTAGCCTCAGTCCTCATATCAAAAAGATCTTTTTTCAACACTTCCACCTTCTGAGCTATTTCATCCACCGTCATATTTCTGAGTTCGTTCGCTTTTATCATGCGTGCGATGTCCTTGTGATAAACCTGGTCCTTAGAGGTATCTTGTGCGCAGCCACTCTGAAACATTCGCGCGCTATCTCCATGGGTATGCCTTCCATCTCAAAGAGTATCTTGCCTTTTCTGATGACCGCAACCCAGTGGCTCGGGTCACCCTTACCTTTTCCCATTCTCGTTTCAGCGGGTTTTTTAGTGATGGGCTTATCGGGAAATATCCTTATCCATACTTTGCCGCCGCCTTTAAGATTTCTCATCAGAGCGACACGCGCCGCCTCTATCTGTCTGTCTGTAAAGTATCCGTTTTCGAGAGATTTTAGCCCGAACTCACCGAACGCCATCCTGGCGCCTCTTGATGAACTGCCGCGCATCTTACCGCGCTGCTGTTTTCTGAATTTAACTCTCTTAGGCATTAAACCCATAACTATCTTGTCCCCTGGCTGTTAGCTTCGGCGTCATACTTTGCCTTATGAAGCACCTTATCGCCTTTATATATCCAGGTCTTTATTCCTATCAGGCCGTATGTTGTATGCGCTTCCGCGAAACCATAATCAATATCGGCTCGCAATGTCTGAGCCGGAACAGAACCGCTCCTATAGCTCTCTTCTCTGGCTATTTCGGAACCGCCAAGCCTTCCGGCGCATATGATCTTCACTCCGAGCGCCCCCGAATCGAGCGCTGCCTGAACGGCTTTTTTCATAGCCCTCTTATGCGAAATACGCTTCTCTATCTGAAAGGCGATATTTTCACAGACAAGCTGCGCGTCTGCATTAGCGTTCTTTATCTCTTTAATATCTATCAGGACTTCTTTGCCGGCAACAGACTGGATGCTCTCTTTCAGCTTTTCTATCTCAGAGCCCCTGCGGCCTATAATTATCCCCGGCCTGGCGGAATATATCAATATCCTTATCTTCTCGCTCGTGCGCTCAACTTCTATCTTTGAAACAGCGGCTGCGGCAAGCGTCTTCTTTACGTGTTTTTTAATCTTAAGATCTTCGTGCAGAAGCTTGGCAAAATCCGCGTTCTTCGCGAACCAACGCGACTTCCAATCATAGATATATCCTACTCTGAAACCATACGGATGTACTTTCTGGCCCATCTTACTCCTTACCCTTCTTGCTGTGCTCTGATTTGGTTGACTCTTTTACGCTGCTTTTTTTAACGCCTCGTTTTTCTTTATTACCGATCTTCTCTGATGATTTGCCGCTCTTTTTTTTGGTGCCTTCGGCGGATAGGCTTGAATCGACACTCTCGGCTGTCTTGGCGGTAAACGTATCCAGCTCAACCGTTATATGGCTCGTACGTTTACGTATCGTGGAAGCCCGCCCCATCGAAGCCGCCCTGAACCTTTTGAGCTGCGGTCCGCCGTTAGCGATAAGGCTCGATATATACAGGCTTGAGCTTTCCACTCCCGGTATGCGCTTGGCATTTGCTAAAGCTGAACTTATCACGTCGATGAGAAGGGTCGACGCCTTCTTCTTAACGCTCATAAGAGTCGCGATAGCATCTTGGGCCTTCTTGCCTTTTATTAGAGCGATGACTGGCCGTACTTTTCTTGGTGATATTCTTACGTATCTTAGAGTGGCTTTAGATATCATTTTATGTCTTATCCATTGATATTTCGGTTGCTGCTCCGTGTTTTCTAAAAGTCCTTGTAGGCGAAAACTCGCCTAACTTATGACCGACCATATTTTCCGTGCAGTATACGGGTATAAACTTTCTACCGTTGTAAACCGCCATCGTTAATCCTACAAAATCGGGTGTGACGGTAGATCTTCTTGACCATGTCTTTATAGGCTTCTTATCGCCCGCCATTGAGGCCTTCTGCACTTTTATGAGCAGTTTCTCATCGACATATGGGCCCTTACTGATCGATCTTGACATTACCTTCTCCTCTTGATTATATATTTATCAGATGACTTACTGTGTCTTGTCTTAAGACCCTTGGCATACTGGCCCCATTTGGACCTGGGCTGCCCTCCGCTGGCTTTACCCTCGCCGCCACCCATCGGGTGATCGTGCGGATTCATAGCTACTCCTCTGGACTGAGGACGGATGCCAAGCCATCTGGACCTGCCGGCCTTACCTATGGAGATCTTTTCATGTTCGGCATTTCCGACCGTACCTATTGTCGCGATGCAAACAAGCGCTACCATCCTGATCTCGCCGCTTGGCAGTTTGACCTGAGCGTAATCTCCTTCTTTAGCCATTATGGTGCAGGCGTTTCCCGCTGACCGCGCTATTGAAGCGCCGGAACCTCTCTTCAATTCGACATTGTGTATAGGGACTCCGGCCGGGATATTGCTCAGAAACGTAGCATTGCCGACTTTGATCTCGGCCGTATTGCCGGATATCACTTCGTCGTTGACCGCCAGCCCCTCCGGAGCGATTATATAACGCTTCTCGCCATCCTGATACTGAACCAGGGCCAGCCTCGCAGATCTGTTGGGATCATACTCGATAGCCATTACTTTTGCGGGCATATCTAACTTGTTGCGCTTGAAATCTATGATCCTGATCATTCTCTTGTGCCCGCCGCCCCTGTGGCGGGATGTTATCCTGCCGCGATTATTCCTGCCCCCGGAACCCTTCTTAGGAACAAGCAAAGACTTTTCCGGCCTGCTCTTGGTAAGTTCAGCAAAATCCGGTATCTCCGTCCATCTGACTCCCGGACTTGTCGGTTTAAACTTTTTTAGTCCCATTTGTCTCTCTCTTTACCCTGCTTTAAGTAACGTCTATTTTACTGCCGTCTTTGAGAGTCACTATCGCTTTTTTCCAGTCGGAAGTCTTTCCGATAGCGTACCTGACTCTTTTGAGCTTTCCGCGCATAGATACGGTATTGACCGCATCCGCCTTCACCTTATATATGTCCTCAATGGCTTTCTTGATCTCTATCTTATTGGACCTGCTATCGACCCAGAATATATACTTGTTCATAGGCTGCATGCGGGAACCCTTCTCGGTCCTTATCATTCCCTTTACGATATCATGAGCGTTCTTCATTAGTTGAACCTCCCTGATAGCTTTTCGAGAGCCGGTTTTGTCACAACCATCGTATCGCAATGAAGCACATCCATAGTATTGAAATCTTTATAATTCTTTATCGACACTTCGCGCATATTTCTGGAAGCCCTGACGACATTTTGGTCGACAGAATCGACCACAAATAGACTCTTGCCCTGTAATTTCAGCGAATCAACTATACTCTTAAAGATCTTGGTCTTTGGCTCGGAGACTTTCAGGTCCGACATCCCTATCATCTTATTATCCGAAAGCTTGGAATTAATGCTTGAAAGAAGCGCCACTCTCTTTAATTTTTTCGGAATATCGTATCTATAATCCCTCGGATGCGGTCCAAAGATGCTTCCGCCGTGTCTCCATAGCGGCGACCTGGTCGACCCGGCTCGCGCTCTGCCGGTTCCCTTCTGCTTAAAAGGCTTCTTTCCGCCGCCGGAAACATCGCCGCGGGTCTTTGTTGAAGAGTTTCCCTGCCTCGCGCTGGCATTGTACATCAAAACAGCCTGATAAAGGACAGCCTTATTTACCTTCCCGGTAAAAAGCTCTTTATCGAGCTGGTATTTATCAACCTCTTTACCCTTAAGGTCGAATATCGGTATAATGGAACTGAACTCGGCTTTCTTATCGGCCTTCTTAACGGTCTTCTTCTTTGCAGCGGTCTTTTCTTTAGTCATTATTGATCTCTATTTCTTTACGGTTGCCTTAACGCTCTTCTTGGCGCTCACCTGCACAAACACTTTCTTCACGTATCCCTTAGGCTTCTTCTTCGACTCTTTAATCATGAGATAATTATTCTTATGCCCCGGGACTGAACCTTTAACTATGATCAGATTTTTTTCATTATCTATATCTATCACTTCGAGATTCTGGACAGTGATACGGTCTACGCCCAGATGCCCGGGAAGATGATGGCCTTTCGTAACCCTGCCAAGTCTGGCGCCTGATTGGATGGAGCCGACAACACGACCGAACATGGATCCGTGCCCGGCGTCGCCGCCTTTCCATCCCCACCTCTTAACGCCGCCCTGAAAACCTTTTCCGATCGATGTTCCGACTATATCCAGATAATCTCCTTTAGCAAATATATCTGTGCCGATCTTCTGGCCTATCTTGAAGATAGCTGGGTCTTTAACTCTAATTTCGCGCACAAATCTTAAAGGCGTGGTTCCGGCTTTTTTAAATCTCCCGAGATCGGGCTTTCTCGTAACCTTTTCACGCTTCTCGGCAAATCCTATCTGAATAGCGGCGTAACCGTCTACTTCTTTCGTCTTGACCTGAAGCACATAACATGGTCCGGCTTCTATAACCGTAACCGGCACATTCTTTCCGGCCTCGTTAAAAATATTGGTCATTCCTATCTTCTTACCTAATATGCCTAACATAGTTATAAGTATTAACCTTATTTTATCTCCACATAAACACCGGCAGGAAGATCCAACTTCTTTAACGCGTCTATCGTCTTAGAGGTAGGATTCACTATATCCAGTATGCGCTTATGTGTCTTTATCTGAAATTGCTCCCTTGACTTCTTGTCGACATGAGGCGACCTGAGCACTGTAAATATCTCCCTCTTGGTCGGCAGCGGTATCGGACCGACAACGCTGGCTCCGGTACGCTTGGCTGTATCGACTATCTCTTCTGTCGATACATCGAGCAACCGATGATCATACGCCATTAGTTTGATTCTTATCTTTTGCAGGGCCTGTTGTGCCATTTTTTTACTCTATGACTTCGGTTACTACGCCCGCGCCTACGGTGTGGCCGCCCTCGC